>CALWGM010000140.1 GCA_944380065.1 uncultured Lachnospiraceae bacterium | reverse complement strand
TAAAAATCTGCATAAACGGCCGGGCAAAGATCCAGATGATGACGGAAATCACCAGACAGAACAGGATGGAAAGGAGGACAGAAACACGGATGCCCCGGCGGACCCGGTCGGTCTTCCCGGCGCCGTGATTCTGGGAAATAAACAGGGAGAACGCGTTGCCGAACTCCTGCACCGGCATATAGGCCAGTGTGTCGATTTTTACAGCCGCGGCGAAAGCTGCCATGATGACGGTGCCGAAGCTGTTGACCAGTCCCTGGATCATCAGGATGCCGAAATTCATCACTGACTGCTGCAGACAGGTGAAAAAGGCATACTGGCTTACCTGCCGAAGCATTTCCGGACGGATGCGCCGATAGCTTTTTCCGGGGAAAAGCGGGGAAAGCCGCCGGCGGGAGCTGCCGGCAGTGGGAGAAGACTCCGTCGGGATGGAAGCGGGGAGCCGGCGGACTTTGTCTGTCGGAAACAGAGCGGCAGCGGCAATTCCGATCCCGGAGACGGCCTGTGCGATGACTGTGGCGGCAGCGGCTCCTCCCACGCCGGAATGCAGTCCCACAACAAACCACAGATCAAGAATAATATTCAGGACGGCGGAGACGGCCAGGAAAATCAGCGGCAGTACGGAATTCCCCACAGCCCGCAGTACAAAAGCAAAGTAATTGTACAGAAATGTAAAGCCAATGCCGATAAAAATAATCCGCACATAAGTGTACATAAGATCATAAATTTCCGCGGGCGTCTGCAAAAGGCGCAGAATCCCGTCTGTTCCGGCAAATACGATTCCGTAAATTGCGAGGGTCACGAAGAGTATCAGCCAGAAGGATACCCACAGGCTTTCCCTGAGTTCATCCATGCGTTTTGCCCCGTAGTACATTGAAAACAGGGCTCCGCATCCCATGCAGAGCCCGATGATCACAGAGGTGAGAAACGTCATCAGTGTATAAGCGCTGCCCACCGCCGCCAGGGCGTCTGATCCGATGAAGCGTCCCACGATGACTGTATCTGTAATGTTGTAAAACTGCTGCAGCAGATTCCCCAGAATCATGGGGACTGCGAAAAGCAGCAGGGTTTTTGTGATGTTTCCTTTGGTTAAATCTTTTTCCATCTAATCCTCTTTGTCTGTGTTATTCTGGTAAAAATCCGGGCTGTTCAGAACGCGGGTTACCTGAACTCTGGAACAGCCGATCAGTTCGGAGAGCTGCTGATGAGTAAGTTCATTATTGTAATAGGTGCGAACCCGACCCTCACAGTCATCCAGGGCAACGGTAGCCAGCTGGAGTACATTTGTGTGGGTTTTTCCGGCGAGCATTGTGACCCACTGGCGCATCAGACCAAGATCCAGTACGCGCTGATAGAACACCTCAATATTACATTTATGTATTACTGTGTGATTCTTCAGGGCAATGCAGGAAAGGCCGCAGGGATCACCATAAAGAGATTCAATCTCACCGACAATACTGTCTGGAAAATGAAAAGCAACCACCTGTTTATGCCCCTGTTCATTCATAATAAATACTTCCACCATTCCCTCAGATACCCAGAATACATCTGTAAGCAGCTGATCTGTTGTGTAGATCGGATCGTTTTTGCGCAAAACAATTACGGGACAGTCTTCGAAAAGCTGTTCCATTTTTTCTTTTGGAAAACCATTCCGCATGTTTGTGATGTTAAATGATTGTTTTTCTGCCATCTTCGCCTCCCTTTGTCGTTATAAATATAGCATAAAAAAATTGAAAAACAAACAGGAAATTTATGAACAATGTATCACAGGTTACCGTTTTGAAAACGTGTAACCTGTGATACAGATTATTTTGGGGAAATAATGTTACTATCTGGTTATCAGATGAGCTGCAGAATACTGAGCGGAGAGGCCGGTTCAGTGCAACACAGAAGAAGGAGGGGTTTTATGATTAACGCGGCAGGAAGAGAAATTCCGGATCAGATTATACGGGATACCGGGAAAGAAGTATTTTCCGGGGCATATGACAATCTGGGGAGAGAGATAAAAAAATTTTCTTCAAAAAGCCGTTCCGTGCAGATACGGAAAGGTGCACAGCCGGAGTCAAAACTTCTGTCATCTCTTGATGAAGTGATTGACCGGATCGGACTGAAAGATGGTATGACGGTTTCTTTTCATCATCACATGAGGAATGGGGATGAGGTGGTCAATCAGGTTATGGAGGCCATTGCCCGTAAGGGAATTAGGAATATTCATGTGGCGGCCTCGGGGCTTTTCAGATGTCATGAGCCGCTGGTGCAAATGATTGAGGACGGGGTGATCCGGAAAATTACAGTCAGCACGATCTCTCCGGGACCTCTGGCGAAGGCAATCACCAACGGAAAGCTGAAAGAGCTGGCCGTATTTATGAGCCATGGCGGCAGACCCAGAGCCATTGAAAGCGGGGAACTCCATATTGATGTGGCGTTTATATCGGCACCCTGCTGCGATGTACAGGGAAATATGAACGGAGTCTGCGGAAAATCAGCGTGCGGTGTTCTGTCTTATGCCTATGTTGATGCGGAATATGCGGATCAGGTGGTGGCAGTTACCGATAACCTGGTAGAATTTCCCGCATGTCCCATCGAGATTTCCCAGGAAAAAGTAGATTATGTTGTGCAGGTGGAGCGGATTGGAAATCCGGAAGGCATTTCTTTTGGCCCCACAAAGCCTACTACAGATCCGGAAAATCTGAAAATTGCCGATATGACGGCGCAGCTTCTGGATGAGACCGGATATATAAAAGAGGGAATGTCCATGCAGACCGGCGCAGGCGGGACGTCCATTGCGGTGGCGGCGGCGGTAGGCAATATTATGCGGGAGAAAAAGATTACCGGTTCTTTTGCTTCCGGCGGGATCACCTCTTATTTTGTGGAAATGCTGAAGGAAGGGCTATTCAAAGGACTTCTGGATGTGCAGTGTTTTGATTCCGTTGCGATTGAGTCCAGGAGAGAAAATCCGAAGCATATGGCCATGAGCGCTTCCCAGTATGCCAATCCAAACACAAAAGGATGTCTGGTGAATCAACTGGATATTATGATTCTGGGAGCTACAGAAATTGATGTAAATTTCAATGTCAACGTAGTGACCGGTTCCAACGGAGTCATCCTGAGCTCTTCCGGCGGAAACAATGACTGTGCGGCCGGTGCGAAAATTGCTGTTGTGGTAACAAATCTGATAAAGCGTGGAATGTGTGTGCTGCGGGATGCGGTAACAACAGTGGTCACCCCGGGGGAAACGGTAGATGTTCTGGTATGTGAATATGGAATTGCTGTGAATCCCGGACGGAAAGACCTTATGGAGAAGCTGAAAAATACCAGTCTTCCGGTGATGGATATACGGGAGATAAAAAAACTGGGAGACAGGGATGCCGTAAAAGTGATGAATCCGGAATTTACAGATAAAATTGTCGGAATTGTGGAATACCGGGATGGAACGATTATTGATGTGGTAAGAAAGCCGGTTCAGGAATTCTGACTGCGGCAGATGAATTATATTTTGTGCGGAACGCGGCAGCGTTGCAAATAAAGCATGAGGAGGAACCCCTTGGGAGGGTACCTGTATGGGCAGAAAAATGCCCGGGAAGGAGGAAACCCTCAGGAGGGTAACCTGTATGGGCAAAAAAATGCCCAGGAAGGAGGAAACGAGATGGCAGTAAGAAGAAGCGACTTATATCTGCCGGCGAATTCGGAAAAATTTATTAAGAAGGCGCCGACACTGGGAGCGGATGTGATCACTCTGGATATGGAGGACGCCGTTCCGCCGGCAGAAAAGGAAACCGCCCGGCAGATGGTGAAAAAGCATATTGGCGAGATGAGCGCTCATGGGTCAGAGGCGTGGGTGCGGATTAATGCCTGGGATACGGGTCTCACCATGGATGACCTGGATGCGGTGGTGATGGAAGGACTGGATGGCATTACCCTGCCGAAATGTTCCGGCCCGGATGATGTAAAACGTCTCGATTTTATTGTGACAGATCTGGAAGAAAAGCGGGGACTTCCAGTAGGAAAAATCAAGCTGGCAATCCTGATTGAGACGGCAATTGGAGTGATGAATGTAGATCAGGCAGTGTTTGCCAGCGACCGGCTGGTGGCCGTAATCTTCGGAGCTGTGGATTATACCAGAGATATGCGTGTGACCAGAACAGATACGGCGGAAGAGCAGATTTACGCCAGGGCAAAAATCGGCGTGGCCGCCAGGGCAGCAGGACTTGTGGCGGAAGATGCGCCGTTCCCGTCCTATAAGGACGACGAAGCTTTTGAGTATAATACCAGGACAGGAGCGCAGCTGGGATTTGAGGGACGGCAGATCATCCATCCCAGTCAGATCCCCATTGCGGAGCGGGTATATTCTCCCGATCCGGAGCGCGTGGCCTGGGCGAAAAAA
>CALWGM010000139.1 GCA_944380065.1 uncultured Lachnospiraceae bacterium | reverse complement strand
TCGTCCGATTGCTGTTCTTGATGCCAGGATCGCTCCCGGCTGAAACTTTTTCAGAATCTTTCAAGGTTATTTCACTGTTCAGTTATCAAGGTTCTTTGTTGTTGCTGTTTTGCGACAGCCATGATAGGTTATCACAGTTTCAGGTGTTTGTCAACAACTTTTTTTATTTTTATTTCTCTTTTTGAGAAATAAAAATAGCGGAGAAGGAGGGATTTGAACCCTCGCGCCGCTGTTAACGACCTGCACCCTTTCCAGGGGTGTCCCTTCGGCCAGCTTGGGTACTTCTCCGAATTAACAAATATATAGTCTTATCGACTAGCAGTCGATAACGGAGAGAGTGGGATTCGAACCCACGCGCCCTTGCGGACAAACGGTTTTCAAGACCGCCTCGTTATGACCACTTCGATATCTCTCCAAAGCTTTGCGCTTCCTCTTTCTGAATCAGCGCAAAAATGATTATACAATCATTCCCATCTGATGTCAACCATAAATTTCATTTTTCTTTTCTTTTTTCTGTCTCTCCGGTCTGCACAGATGGACTATGCCCCGTACGCAGGATCATCCATCAGTATTTCCGCCACCTTCAGATCCTCCGGCGTGGTGATTTTTATATTCTCATAGGATGCCTCAAATAACTTCACAGGCATTTCCAGCATTTGCTCCACCACCATTGCGTCGTCTGTGATCCCCTGGAAGGATCCCGTCTCAAACAGTTTTCGGTATGCCGAAACCACAAGCTCTCTCCGGAAAGCCTGCGGAGTCTGCACCTGCCAGACACTGCTGCGCAGAGGAGTTTCCTTCACATACTGATTTTCGTCTGCAATCTTGATAGTGTCTTTCACCGGCATTCCCGCTATGGCACTGCCAAACGCGGCTGCGGTCTCCCTGGCGTTTTCCAGGATCTGCACCGTCAGGAACGGCCTGGCTCCATCATGGATATAAATATAGTCCGCCCCTTCTGTCTCACGCAGCCCCCGGTATACGGAATCATACCGCTGTGCTCCGCCGGGAACAATGCTGCGCACCTTCTTCAGCCCATATTTCTTCACGATCTCATTTTGGCAATACTCCTGCCACCCCACGCCAGTCACCAGGACAATGTCATCCACAAAGCTTTCTTCCAATGCTTTCAGTGAATAATATAAAACCGGCTTCCCCCGAAGATCCAGATACTGCTTGGGTATATCGCTGTGCATCCGCGTTCCGCTTCCCGCCGCCAGAACAATCGCCGCATGTCTGCTGCTCATTTCCACTCCTCCTCTGAATGATCCTCCGTTTTCTGAAAATCCGCTGCTGCTTTACCGTTCCCCTAATTTCAGGTTCGGAATTGCATTCAGATCCAGCCCATGCCGTGTCCCGGCCAGGTATTCATAATAAGCCGCCGCCCCGATCATAGCCGCATTATCCGTACAGAGAATCGGAGACGGATGGTAAAATGCTACGCCGCGCTTCCTGCAGGCTTCCCTCATGCATTCCCTGAGCGCACCGTTGGACGCGACCCCGCCGGCAATCGCAAACTTTTTGATGCCAAACTCCTGCACTGCATGCATGGAGTGCGCAACCAGCACATCGACCACTGCCTTCTGGAAGGAAGCTGCAATATCCTCCGGCACAATTTCCACCTTCTTCATTTTACAGCCATTGATATAATTCAGCACAGCAGACTTCACGCCGCTGAAGCTGAAATCATACGGGTTGTCCGCAATCTTTGCCTGAGGAAAGGGAATCGCGTTCGGATTCCCATTCTGAGAAGCCTTCTCAATCTTCGGCCCGCCGGGGTATCCCAGCCCGATAGCGCGCGCCACCTTGTCAAACGCTTCCCCTGCGGCATCATCCCTGGTTTTTCCCAGGATCTCATACGTTCCATAATCGGCCACTTTTACCAGATGCGTATGCCCACCGGATACCACCAGACACAAAAACGGCGGCTCCAGGTCTTTATTTTCTATATAATTGGCGCTGATATGCCCTTCTATGTGATGCACTCCAACCAGCGGGATCTTTGCCGCATAACTGATTGCTTTCGCCTCCGCGACGCCCACCAGCAGCGCGCCCACCAGCCCGGGTCCATAGGTAACGCCAATGGCATCGATTTCCTGCAGCGTCACTCCCGCCTGAGAAAGCGCCGTCTCGATTACCTGATTGATCTTTTCAATATGTTTCCTGGAGGCAATCTCCGGAACCACGCCCCCGTACAGGGTGTGAAGGGCGATCTGAGAAGAAATTACATTGGAAAGGACTTCTCTCCCGTTTTTCACCACAGCCGCAGCTGTCTCATCACAGGAACTCTCAATCGCAAGAATCTGTATATCTTCTTTCATCTTCCATTTCCTCACTCGTCTATAAAATCCAGTTCTGCCGATTTCAGATCTTCCCCCAGATACGCCCGCGGGAAAATCTTTTTCACTTCCTTCATATAAAGATCGCCGCGTACCAGGGAAGGGCTGAAATGCGTCAGCCACAGCTCGGCAGGCTCTGCCTGCGCCGCCAGCTTTGCCGCCTCATAAAAAGTCATATGCTTGTACTGGCGGGCCTTCGCCTCCTTATCCTTTTCCGCATACATCCCTTCGCAGATGAACAGATCCGCGCCGGACGCCTGCCGTGCGATCACCGGCACCGGACGGGTATCCGTGCAATAGGTCACCTTGATGCCCTTCCGGGCCGGCCCCAGCACCATATCCTGCGTCAGGGTACGCCCTGCATCCTCGATCACTTCCCCTTTCTGCAGGCGGCTCCAGTATTTCTGCGGGATCTGCGCCGCCTTTGCGCGCTCCACATCAAATCTCCCCGCACGTTCGATTTCCAGCGTATAACCATAACAGGGCACATTGTGCTGTACGCGGAAGGCATGGATCTTATACCCCTTCACTTTCAGCGTCTCCTCTTTTTCCGCCAGCTCGTGGAAATGGATCTCAAAAGGCAGTTCCGGCGCAATGGTACGCAGGGAATTCACCACCCGCTCCAGCCCGCGCGGCCCGATCATCAGCAAAGGTTCCGTGCGCTCCGCATTCCCCATGGTCAGAAGGAGCCCCGGCAGGCCGCTGATATGGTCTGCGTGATAGTGGGTAAAACAAATAACATCAATAGGATGAAAACTCCATCCCTTTTCCTTTACCGCTACCTGCGTCCCCTCCCCGCAGTCGATCAGGAGATTGCTTCCATTATACCGCGTCATCAGGGCTGTCAGTTTCCGATAGGGCAAAGGCATCATACCGCCTGTCCCCAAAAGACAAACATCTAACATTCAAACAATTCCGTCCTTTCTATCCTCTCCGGCGGGATCTGAAAACTCCCCAGCCAGGCATCCATACAGGCTTCACATATATCTGCTGCCTGGGTAACGCCGTCTTTCCGGGAAAAATATCCCCAGCTCTTCCGCAGATGATAATATTCCTCCATCCGGCTCCCAATTTCTATACAGATTTCTTTTCCACAGCAGTTGCAAAACAACCGGTTCTCTCGCTGCATGATTTTCTCCTCCGCTTTCGGCATCATTTCTTTTTCCGGCCGTTTAATATTCTCCATCCAAACGCAGGCACATCAGAACCGCATCCTCTTCCGGCTGCCGGTAAAACTTCTTTCTCCTTCCGCAGACAGAAAAACCGGCTTTCTTATAAACCCGCCGCGCCGTTTCATTCGAGTCACGCACTTCCAGATAGATCCTGCGAATTCCCCGGCGCACAGCCATTTCTTTCATGCTTTTTACTAAAAGCGTGCCGATCCCGTTCCCGCGAAAGGCTTCTGCCACTGCCACATTTGTAATATCTCCCTCATCATAAGAGCCGTATAATCCGATATACCCGGCAATCACATCGTCCTCCGGCTCTGCAACCAGAAAAAGATTCTGCTGTCCCAAAAGCGCCTCCTCAAATCCCTGTTCACTCCAGGGTTCTGAGAATATCTGCCGATCCAGCTCCGCCACCGCCGGAATGTCTGCCGGACACATGGGGCGAATCTGCACGGTTCCGTCTTCTGTTTTCCTTTTTCCGCCATCGGGCGTGCCAATCTGAATCATCCCGGCTCTCCCCCTTTTTGTCCCTCCGCCTCCAGCCGCTCTTTCCGTTCCCGCTCTGCCTGGGAAAGGCGCAGATAATCCGGTTTATGCTCCGCTGCGCTCTCTGTCTTTCCGGCCTTCGCGTACTGCAGCCCCAGCCAGGCCACTGACCCTGCGCGCTGTTTGTTCATATGTGCCGGGGCAAACTGATATCCGGCTGTACAGTTTTCTTCTATATAAGAGCGGAAAACAGGAACGCCGTCCCCCAAAAATACGACCGGCTGCCCCAGTGCGTTCAGATGGCTGATAATCTCAGCAATCCCCACTGCACACTGTTCCCGTATAACCTGCAACTGCCCATCTGCAAAACGGTAAATCCCGGTATAGGTCTGATTCCTCCTGGCATCCATCAGCGGACAGATCAGCGTCCCGCACCCCCAGAGATTGCACGCCAGAGCGTCTACCGTCGGGATGTGGATCAAAGGCTTCTGAAGCGCCAGCCCCAGCCCCTTCGCTGTTGCAGAGCCGATCCGCAGGCCGGTAAACGAGCCCGGACCTGCCGAAACCGCAATCGCGTCAACCGTACTCAGATCCAGTTCGGTCATCTTTGCCACTTCATCCAGCATGGGAAGCAGCGTCTGTGAATGTGTCTTTTTATAATTAATGGTATATTCTCCCAGCAGATTGTCGTCCTCCGCAACCGCCACCCCGGCAACCAGGCCGGAGCTCTCCAGCGCGAGTATTTTCATGATCGGTGCACCTCCTCTATGGTAATCAGACGGTAATCAAATCCTTTCTCCAGATTCTTTTCAATCCGGATCTCACGGTAAATCTCCGGCAAAATGTCTTCGATGAGATTTGCCCATTCAATCATGGTGACCCCGCCGCCATAAAAATAATCCTCATATCCGATTTCTTCCATCTCTTCCAGATCACCGATCCGGTAGACATCAAAATGATAAAACGGAAGCCGCCCGTCTTCATACACCTGTACGATGGTAAAGGTGGGGCTGCTGACCGGCTCTTCAATCCCGAGTCCGGCCGCCACCCCCTGGGTAAATACCGTCTTTCCCACGCCAAGGTCTCCAATCAGGGTCAGTACCTCCCCGGGTTTCGCCTCCCGGCCGATCTGCCGCCCCAGTTCAAATGTCTCCTCCGGTGAAAATGTTTCTATCTGCATTTTTGTATCCTTTTCTGCGTTAAGCTTCTGATCCTGCCCGCCGCTGCCCCGGCAGCAGAATCTGTCCCTGTTCTCTGTCACTGCAATAAGTGTGATTGTAGTACACACCGGACGATTTTGCAACCGTTTCCGGCACCTTCTGTATCCTCAGTGATTCTGCAGGTTACTGTTCAGATCTCTGCAGTTTCATCGTCAACGCGATTCTCTTCTTCTTCAGATCCACGTCCAGCACCTGCACATCCACCACGTCTCCGACGGAAACGGCTTCCAGCGGATGCCGGATAAACCGGTCGCAGATCTGTGAAATGTGAACCAGACCGTCCTGATGGACGCCAATATCTACAAAAGCTCCAAAATCAATCACATTCCTGACCGTTCCCCTGAGAACCATGCCCGGCTTCAGATCCTCCATCTGCAGAATGTCGCTGCGCAGGATGGGTTTCGGCATATCCTCCCGCGGATCCCTGGCCGGCTTTTCCAGCTCCTTCACGATATCCTGCAGCGTCAGCTCCCCGATGCCCAGCTCTGCCGCAAGCGCTTTCTCATCGCCGATCTTTTTGGAAATCCCTTTTAACGCCCCTGTCTGCAGATCCTCCGGCCGATCCCCCAACTTCTTCAGAAGCTGCTTTGCCGCATCATAACTCTCCGGATGCACACTGGTAGCATCCAGCGGCTGGCTCCCGCCCGCAATGCGCAGGAAACCGGCGCACTGTTCATAGGCCTTCGGTCCCAGCTTCGCCACCTTCAGGAGCTGGCTGCGGTCATGGAAACGGCCGTTTTCTTCCCGGTAAGCCACAATATTCCTGGCAACGGTTTTGGTGATCCCGGAAATATGTTCCAGCAGGGGCGCAGACGCCGTATTCAGATCCACGCCCACCTTATTTACACAGTCCTCCACCACATTTCCCAGTGCTTCTCCTAACTTTTTCTGATTCATATCATGCTGGTACTGTCCGACGCCGATGGAGCGGGGATCGATCTTTACCAGCTCTGCCAGCGGATCCTGCAGGCGCCGGGCGATGGATGCCGCGCTTCTCTGCCCCACATCAAACTCAGGGAATTCTTCTGTGGCCAGTTCGCTGGCAGAATAAACGCTGGCTCCGGCCTCACTGACTATCACATACTGTACCGTTTCCGGGATTTCCCTCAAAAGCCCCGCGATGATCTGTTCGGATTCCCGGGACGCCGTTCCGTTACCCAGAGAAATCAGGGTGATATGATATTGTGAAATCAGTTTTTTCAGTACATCCTTTGCCTCTTTCACTTTATTCTGAGGAGCGGTGGGATAAATCACTGCCGTATCCAGCACCTTTCCGGTGGGATCCACCACCGCTAATTTACAGCCGGTGCGGAACGCAGGATCCCAGCCCAGCACCACCTGGCCGGAGACAGGGGGCTGCATCAGGAGCTGCTGCAGGTTTTTCCCAAACACCTGTATCGCCCCGTCCTCCGCCTTTTCGGTCAGACTGCCGCGGATCTCGCGTTCCATCGCCGGGGCGATCAGCCGTCTGTAGCTGTCCTCGCAGGCTGCCCGCAGAGCCGGCGCCGTATAGGGGTTGTCTTTCCGGATCACTTTTTTCTCCAGATACCGGAGGATATCCGCTTCCGGCGCTTCCACCCTGACCGTCAGGAACTTTTCCTTTTCTCCCCGGTTCATGGCCAGGATCCGATGTCCGGCAAGCTTTGCCAGCGGTTCTTCAAAATCATAATACATTTCATAGACTGACTCTGTCTCCGCATCCTTTGCCCGGGAAACCAGCCTGCCTTTTTTCATTGTCAGATTTCTGATATAACTGCGGTAAGCCGCTTCATCAGAAATATATTCTGCTATAATGTCCAGCGCCCCGGCAGCCGCAGATGCCGCGTCCGGAACCTCTTTTTCCGGATTGACATACTTCGCCGCTTCTGTTTCCAGGCTGTGGCTCAGCTGCTGCAGCAGGATCGCATTCGCCAGCGGTTCCAGGCCATGCTCTTTCGCAATGGCTGCGCGCGTCCGCCGCTTCGGTCTGAACGGTCGGTACAGATCTTCGACCGCCACCAGCGTTTCCGCCGCCAAAACCGCTTTTTTGAATTCCTCTGTCAGTTTTCCCTGCTCTTCAACAGAAGCAAGCACCTGTTCTTTCTTTTCTTCTAAGTTCCGCAAATAGCGCAGACGCGCGTCCAGATTCCGCAGAATCTCATCATTCAAAGCTCCTGTCGCCTCTTTCCGGTAACGGGCGATAAAAGGAATCGTGTTCCCCCCGTCAATCAGTTCCACCGCCGCCTTCGCCTGTCCCGGGTGGATCTGCAGTTCCTCTGCAAGCTTGCGAATAATATCCATTCTGTACCTCTTTCTGTGTTTTCGGGGAAGCCGGCATACCAGAGCCGCCAGC
Organism: uncultured Lachnospiraceae bacterium; assembly: GCA_944380065.1. Taxonomy (GTDB): domain Bacteria; phylum Bacillota; class Clostridia; order Lachnospirales; family Lachnospiraceae; genus Eubacterium_I. The sequence continues at coordinate 12,811 of CALWGM010000139.1, read as the reverse complement.
CTTTCCCCAGTGTTCCTATCATACCATATTTTCCCGATATTGTCTTTTTTTAATTTCGGTGTTAAAATGAAAAAACTACAGTACTGCTGATTTGGACAGCAGCGCTGCGTTACCATAGAAAATCAGATTCTGACGGGCTGTGAAAAGCAAACACAGTGCCGTTCACACCAACACGAGGTATGACATCATGTTTAACCCAAATGAAAACCGTTTTGGCGATCCTCCGGAGCAGCCGCCCCGCAGGGCAGCGTCCCCCATGGCATTAGCTGCCGTTTCCTGCGCCATCTTAGGGATTCTGACTGTGTTTACCGGTTTTTTCTCCCTGGCGTTCGGGAGTCTGGCCGTACTGTTTGCGTTTCTCTCCCAGGGAAACCGCCCGCAGCCGGAACGTCCTGCCAGATACGCATTCCGGGTAGGGATCATCGCCATTATCGTCAGCATTGTCCTGATGATTGCCAGCTTTGCCATCGTCATTTTTCAGTATGGCAGCCTGAAGAATTTTTACAATTCCTATCTGTACACACTGGAGCAGCAATACTCAAATGAGGGAACCATCCCTCTTCCGGAAACCGGTGGAGACGCCGAAGCACTGTAATCCCAAACGAAAAGGACAGATTCTATGAAAAAAACAAGAAAAGAATTAAAAATCAGCGCCAGAGCCAGTCTCCTGGGACATTATAAGACAGTGATTACCGCCCTGCTGTTTTCTCAGTTAGCGGCGCTTTTGCTCAATATCCCCTTTCAGCGCATGGCTCAGCAGGGGATTCTGTATATGGTTCCTTCACGGATCGCACTGGGCGTTCTTGGTTCCATCCTGGTCTTTCTGCTGTCTTCCCTGCTCCAGATCGGCGTTTCGCAGATTCATCTGCAGATTGCCCGCAAACAGGAAACGCGCCTGGAACACCTCTTTTTTGCGTTCCGGAATAATCCGGATCGATTCCTGGGATACAGCGCCGTTCTTTTGGCCGCCGGCCTGATCTGCCTGTTTCCGGGAGTCCTGCTGCTGATGCTCCCTTCATCCGGGGATACGGCTGTCCTCCTCGCCCTGACAGGCGGCATTGTGACTGCAGCCGGCAGCGTCGTCCTGATTGTCCTGCTGCTCTCCTGGGCGCTGACGCCGTTCCTGATGCTGGACCATCCAGAACTGCGTGTCCGGGAGGCCCTGAGAAACAGCAGGCAGCTGATGCGGGGACAAAAAAGCCGGCTGTTTATCCTGGAGCTTTCTTTCCTGGGATGGATTTTATTTTCCGCGTTTTCCATGGGAATCGCCCTTCTCTGGGTTCTGCCTTATATGACCCAGACCCTGGTCTGGTTCTATCTGGAGCTTGTACCCCAGACGAAAGAGGAGGTCTCAGACGATTCCGAGCACTGATTTTTCCGCCCCACGCCATCCGGTATGCAGCTGCGGGAATCAGCCATTTGCAACAGAAATCAAAAACACTTCAGATGGGCGGGAGCCGCCTGTCTGAAGTGTTTTTAATTCAATCCGTCTTTTATTTTACACGGATGCGCTGCAGCACGCTGCCCAGCTTCTCAGCTGCCGCGTCGTATGCATATTCATCCATCTCGCCGGTCACAAAAGCAGTCTCGCCGGTCACGCCTTCCGCCGTCACGTACTCAACCGCTCCAAACGCCGCCTCTACGGCTGCCTGTCCTGCGGCTGTCCGCACAAAATAGCGGTTGACCAGCTTCTTGTGGTCTGCCAGCTCTAACTTTTCCTGATCCCACTGTACCGTAATATGTTTATCCTTATGGCGCACAATATCCACCACGTCGGCCACCACTGCGCTGGCTGTGGGAAGCTTGCCGGCGCCGCTGCCATAGAACATGGAATCACCCAGCATATTTCCCTTCACAAAGATCGCGTTGAACACGCCATTGACATTATAGAGCGGATGGCTGTCCTCTAACATGTAGGGCGCCACCATTGCGCAGTAGCTGTCTCCGGTTCTATAACTGCAGCCAAGCAGCTTGATCCTCCGGCCCAGCGCCTTTGCATACTTAATATCTGTGGCTGTAATCCTGGTAATGCCCTCGGTGTAGATATCCTCGAAATCCACCTGCTTCCCAGCCGCCAGGGAGGTCAGGATCGCGATCTTCCGGCAGGCGTCATATCCCTCGATATCCGCCGTCGGATCCGCCTCCGCATAGCCTTTCTGCTGCGCATCCTTCAGCACATCGTCAAACTCAGAGCCCATCTCGCTCATCTCTGTCATCATGTAATTGGTCGTACCATTCAGGATGCCGGAGATCTCCTCGATCACATCCGCAGTCAGACAGCTGTTCAGGGGACGGATGATCGGAATACCGCCGCCGACACTGGCCTCAAACAGACAGTTCAGGTTTCTCTCTTTTGCCAGGGCAATCAGCTCAGCCCCGTGCTTTGCGATCAGCGCTTTATTGGACGTAGCAAAATGCTTTCCTGCCAGAATCGCATCCCGCGCAAAGGTGAAGGCCGGCTCCACGCCTCCCATAGCCTCTACCACAATGCTGACCTCCGGGTCATTTTTGATGATCCCGTAATCATGCACGATCTTCTGCTCGTGGGGATCTCCCGGGAAATCACGGAGATCCAGGATATATTTCACTGAGATCTCTTCCCCCGCCTTCTTCGTAAGGACATCCCTGTTTCTCTCTACTACTTCCACAACGCCGGAACCGATCGTTCCATAGCCTAAAACTGCAATCTTAACCATTGGTCTACTCCCTTGCTAATATTTTCAGATAATGAATCCCCTGCTGCTGCTCAATCGTCTCTACCATCTGGGAAATATCCCCGGTATCGCTCAGGACCTCCACGCTCAGCGTGAGGGATGCGATGCCGTTCACAGGAATACTCTGATGGATCGTCAGGATATTGGCATGGTAATCTGCCACAGTCCGGAGCACGACAGACAGCAATCCCGGTTCATCATCCAGCTGCACGACCATCGTGATCGTGCGCCCCTTCGCATTATCATGAAACGGAAAAATATCATCCTTATATTTGTAAAAAGAGCTGCGGCTGATCCCCACTGCCTCCGTAGCGTCCTGGACAGAAGAAGCTTTTCCTGAGTCAATCAGGCGCTTCGCCTCCACGACCTTCAGAAGCACTTCCGGAACCGCCTTCTGCTTTAAAACAAAGTATTTTGTCTTTTCAGCCATTTCCCGCCTCCTGTGTTCTCCCACGAGATACATTTGTTCTCACAGCAAAGATATATTAACACAAACTACCCGGAATGGCAACCCTTTCTTTCTCTTTTCGCCTTTTCACGCCCTCAGGCCCCAAACACCGACGGTTTGGGGCCTGAGTGAGTAAACATATTGGATGATTCATCCCTGCGCCGGACAGCTGCGTCCGGCAGGTCAGAATTATGCTTCTTCCTTCCTGTTCTGGGACAATGTAATCCATTTCAGGTAAGCGTTGATAAACGGATCCAGATTTCCATCCATCACGCTGTCCACATTTCCCGTTTCATAGCTGGTCCGCAGATCCTTTACCATCTTATATGGCTGCATCACATAAGAGCGGATCTGATTGCCCCAGCCGATCTCTGTCACATCGCCGCGGATATCCGCCGCTTTCTCCGCATTTTCCTGCTGTTTCAGCATATACAGCTTCGCCTTCAGCATCTGCATGGCTTTGTCCTTATTCATATGCTGGGAACGCTCGTTCTGACACTGCACCACAATCCCTGTAGGCAGATGGGTGATACGGATCGCGGAGGAGGTTTTATTGATGTGCTGTCCGCCGGCGCCGCTGGAACGGTAGGTATCCACCCGGATGTCATCATCATTAATCTCCACATCCAGATCCTCTTCGATCTCCGGCATCACGTCACAGGACGCAAAGGAGGTCTGGCGTTTCCCTGCTGCGTTAAAGGGAGAAATCCTCACCAGGCGGTGGACGCCCTTCTCTGACTTCAGATATCCATAGGCGTTTTCCCCATTCACCTGGAAGGTAACGGACTTAATCCCGGCCTCTTCCCCATCCAGATAGTCCAGCACCTCTACGTCATAACCTTTCGCAGTCGCCCAGCGGGTATACATCCGGTACAGCATGCCTGCCCAATCGCAGGCCTCCGTGCCGCCTGCCCCTGCATGGAGCGTCACAATGGCGTTGTTTTTATCATACTCACCGGACAAAAGCGTCTTCATGCGGATGCCCTCAAAGGTCTGCTCAAACTCATCCAGCATCTGCTGGATCTCCGGGATCAGGGACGGGTCATTTTCCTCATATCCCATCTCCAGCATCACTTCGATATCGTCCATCTGGGAGACCAGGCTGTTATAAATCTCCACATCGTCTTTTTTGCTTTTCAGCTCTTTCATCATCTGCTGGGAACGCTCCGGATCATTCCAGAAATCCGGCGCTTCCATTTCCCGCTCTAACTCCTGGATCCTCTGCTCTTTATTAGCGAGGTCAAAGTGAATCCCTTACTTCCTGGAGCGGGTGCCTGTAACTGTTCAATATCGTTTTGAACTGGTCTAATTCAACCACAGTGCTCACCTCTTTCTCTTTTTCTTTGCTGCGTCAGCCGCAGCTGCTGCGAAAATGCCGGCAAGACATTTCCTTAAGCTTCTACGTGTCCCCTGGCTCTGATCACATCGATCACCTGGTTTACGTATTTCTCACACAAATCTTCTGATTCTGCCTCCACCATCACACGGATCACCGGCTCTGTGCCGCTCTCCCGGACAAGGATCCTGCCGGAATCACCCAGCCGCCCTGCCACATCCTGAACAGCAGCCTGCACCTCCGGATCCGCCTGCGCCTCCGGTTTGCTCTTTACCCGGACGTTCTTCAACACCTGCGGATAGATGGTGACAGGCTCCGCAAGCTTTGACAGCGGCAGCTTCTTGGCCAGCATTGCCTCCATCAGTTTGATGGATGTGAGGATACCATCGCCTGTTGTGGCGTATTTGCTGAAAATAATATGGCCGGACTGCTCTCCGCCAATCCTGTGTCCGTTTTTCTGCATGTTTTCATAAACATACTTATCACCCACCGCCGTCTTTTCATAGTCGATGCCCGCCTCGTCAAACGCCTTGTACAAACCGAAATTGGACATCACCGTGGTGACCACGGTATTATTCAGGAGTTTTCCTCTCTCTTTCATATATCTGCCATAGATATACAGAATCAGATCCCCATTGACGACGTCCCCGTTTTCATCCACCGCAATACAGCGATCCGCGTCTCCGTCATAGGCAAATCCCACATCCAGATGCTTCTCTTTTACAAACTGCTGCAGCACCTCGATATGCGTGGATCCGGCGTTTTTATTAATATTGGTCCCGTTCGGCTCCGCATTGATCACATAGGTTTTCGCGCCCAGCGCGTCGAACACATTCTTGGCAATCATCCAGGCGCTGCCGTTAGCGCAGTCCAGTCCCACCCTCATATCACGGTAGGAATGGGTTGCCAGTGAAATCAGGTAGCCTACATAACGGTTCCTGCCTGCCGCATAGTCAACCGTACAGCCGATCTCATCCCGGACAGCAAACGGAATCTCCTGCATCTCCTCTCCAAACAGATTGACATGGCCGTCAATATAATCCTCAATATAGGAGATGGTTCTCTCATCCATCTTCTCGCCCTGGCCGTTGATCAGCTTAATCCCATTATCGTAATAAGGATTATGGCTGGCGGAAATCATGATCCCGCAGTCAAAATCTTCCGTCCGGACCACATAGGATACCGAAGGCGTCGTGGTCACATGGAGCAGATAGGCATCCGCACCGGACGCCGTCAGCCCGGCTACCAGCGAATACTCAAACATGTAGCTGGAACGCCTGGTATCCTTTCCGATGACAACCTTCGTCTTATTTCCTGTCAACTGATGGTAATACCAGCCTAAGAAACGGCCCACCTTATAGGCATGCTCCACCGTCAGCGTCTTGTTGGCTTCTCCGCGGAAGCCATCTGTACCAAAATATCTTCCCATTCCGCTTACACCTCATTTATTCATTCACATCCGGTTCTGTCAGCCATTTTTCCAGTTCTGACAGCACGGTCTCCACACATTCTTCCATGGTACCTTTGCTGGTGTCGATCACAATATCCGGATGCTCCGGCACCTCGTAAGGACTGTTTACACCTGTAAAATTCGGCAGTTCCCCGCTGCGGGCCTTTTTATAAAGCCCCTTGACATCACGCCGCTCACATTCCTCTAACGGCGTGCTGACATAAACTTCGATAAACGCATCGCCGATAATCTCCCTGGCGCTCCTTCTGTCCCGTACGAACGGCGAAATAAAGGAGGTCAGAACGATCAGCCCCGCGTCATTCATCAGCTTTGCGACCTCCGCGATCCTGCGGATATTCTCGATCCGGTCATTTTCCCGGAAGCCCAGGTTTTTATTCAGACCCATACGGATATTATCCCCGTCCAGCAGCATCGTATGCCGGCCCATGGCCACCAGACGTTTCTCCAGTTCATTGGCCAGAGAAGACTTGCCTGCCCCGGAGAGACCGGTGAACCAGATCGTCTTAGCGGTCTGTCCCAGCTGATGTTCACGGAACTCGCGGGTCACATCCATATTCTGCCAGGTCAGGTTGTCGCTGCGGTTCAGCGCAAACTCCACCACGCCGCAGGCTGACGTCATATGGGAAACCCGGTCAATCAGGATCAGGCTTCCCAGCGCATTGTTCTTCTCAAACTTATCAAAAACAATCTTGGAGGCCACAGAGATCTCGCAGCGGGCAATCTCATTCTTATAAATCGCGTCCGCGTAAACCTCCTCGCCGGTGTTTACATCGATCTTATATTTGATATTCATGATCGTCGCCGGCACACGCTGCGTCCCGATCTTCAGCAGATAATTTTTCCCTTCCACCAGCTTTGTATCATCCATCCAGAGGATACTGGCCTCAAACATCGTGCCCACGCTGACCTGTGTATTCTCCACCAGCACACAGCCCCGGGAAATATCAATCTCAGAATCCAGCTGGATCGTCACTGCATGCCCCGACGAGCTGGTCTGCACCTCGTCAGAGCCCTGGTAAATACACCGGACTGCCGCGCTCTCCCCGCTGGGCAGAACCGTCAGTGTATCCCCGACGGAAACACTGCCGCTCTCGATCTGTCCCTGAAAACCGCGGAAGGTGCGGTTGGGACGGCAGACACGCTGCACCGGCATAGTAAAACCGGTCTCCGCAGGGTTTTCCTTGACATCAATATTCTCCAGATACTCCAGCAGAGGCACTCCCTGATACCAGGGCATCCTGGCCGACTTTTCTGTAATATTGTCACCCTCTGTCGCCGAAACCGGAATCATGACAGCCGTCTTATATTCAAACTCCGCCAGCAGTACGCGGATATCCTTTCTGATCTTTTCGTATTTCCGCTTTTCATAATTGATCAGATCCATTTTATTGATGGCAAACACGAAATGCTTGATCCCCATCAGGGAACAGATCCGCGTGTGTCTCCTGGTCTGGGTCAGCACTCCCTGGCTGGCGTCCACCAAAATCACCGCCAGATCGGCAAAGGAAGCTCCTACCGCCATGTTTCTGGTATACTCCTCATGCCCCGGTGTATCCGCCACAATGAATGAGCGGTGGTCCGTGGTAAAATAGCGGTATGCCACATCGATCGTAATCCCCTGCTCCCGCTCTGCCATCAGTCCATCTAAAAGCAGGCTGTAATCAATCGCCCCTTCCCTGGAACCGACGCGGGAATCCAGTTCCAGCGCCCGCTCCTGATCTGCAAACAAAAGCTTTGCGTCATACAGCATATGTCCGATGAGCGTGGATTTTCCATCATCCACACTGCCGCAGGTGATAAATTTCAGCAATTCCATTAGAAATATCCCTCCCTTTTCCGCTTCTCCATGCTGGCTTCCCCGCCGTCTTTGTCAATGACACGGCTGGTCCGCTCTGAAGATACGGCGCTGAGTGTCTCCTGAATGATCGCATCCAGCGTATCCGCATCGGACTCGATCCCCCCTGTCAGAGGATAGCAGCCCAGGGTACGGAAGCGGACCTTTTTCATCACCGGCTTCTCGCCGGGAAGGAAACGCATCCTGTCATCATCCACCATGATCAGATTGCCGTCCCGCTCTACCACCGGGCGCTCCGCAGCGAAATAAAGAGGTACAATCTCTATGTTCTCCCGTTTGATATACTGCCAGATATCCGCTTCTGTCCAGTTGGAAATCGGGAAAACACGGATACTCTCGCCCTTGTTGATCTCTGTATTGAAAAGCTTCCACATCTCGGGGCGCTGGTTTTTCGGATCCCAGGCATGCTCCGCGTTGCGGAAGGAAAAGATCCTCTCTTTTGCACGGCTCTTTTCCTCATCCCGCCGTCCGCCGCCAAAGGCCGCAGTAAAACCATACTTATTCAGAGCCTGCTTTAAAGCCTGCGTCTTCATGATATCCGTGTAGGCTGCCCCATGGTCAAACGGATTGATCCCCTGACGGACGCCTTCTTCATTAATATATTCCAGCATCTCGATTCCGTACTGTTTCGCGACCCTGTCGCGGAACTCGATCATTTCCCTGAACTTCCATGTGGTGTTCACATGCAGGAACGGGAAAGGCGGTTTCTCCGGATAAAACGCCTTCAGCGCAAGATGCAGCATGACAGAAGAATCCTTTCCAATAGAATAAAGCATCACCGGCTTCTCACATTCTGCCGCAACCTCGCGCATAATGTATATCGCTTCTGCTTCCAGTTCATCTAAATGGTCCATATCTTATGTCCTTTCTAAACATTCCTTATGTATCAGGCGCAGCTATTCACCCAGGCCGCTGTTGACCAGACGGATCATTGCCGCCAGAGCTTCTGCCTCATCTTCGCCCTCGCAAATGAATTCTACTTCATCTCCTGATTTTATGCAACACCCAAGTACCGATAAAAGGCTTTTTGCGTTGGCCGTTTTATTATCTTTCTGAAACGTGATCAGCGACTTATATTTTCTCGCCCCGTCACACAGCCTTCCTGCCGGGCGTAAATGCAGCCCGGTGGGGTTCTTAATCGTTACCTTCTCTCTTACCATAATACTTTTTACTCCTCCACACCACTTGTATCTGTTGCGGCATCCCCATCTGTCTGGCCGCCGGAAGCGCCTGTAATCGTCACGGAAACAGATCCGCTGGATACATCCGCGTACTCCCCGTCCAGCCTGACCTCCACGTTGAAGGTCCCCGCCTGAAGCCCGGACACATCTATCCTTCCGGTCAGCTCCCCGGCATCAATCCGGCTCAGCTCCTCTGAATAGCCCGTAATGTGCATGATGACTGTCTGGCTGTTAAAACGCAGTTCCAGACCATCCGCCAGATGATTGACGGTAATATTTTCCACCGGCACTTCCACATCAACGGTGGCCTGCGCCTCCACAATAATCCTCACGGTAATTTCCTTCGGTTCCCTGGCTGCCAGCGTAACATCCTCCGGCAGGTATTCGGTCAGGTCGATTACCGCAGTCACACTGGAAGTCACTCCTGCAATATCAAGCTCCGATGCTGTAATCTGCAGCTCCTCCAGCGCAGACAGGACTTCCGCGTCCCCTTCGATCTCAATGGAATTTATATCGCTTTCAATTTCCTGATAGCGATATCCCGCCGCCGGAGTTCCTGTCACTTCAAATTCCAGCGGCACCGTTTTGCGCATCTTAACCCGCGCCGTCACGGTAGTCTCCGTCTGTTCCAGCGTCAGCCGGTCCTTAGACACCGCATTTCCGGAAGCGTCTACCAGCACGATCTCCTGCACAGACGCCACATCCTGTGCCGCGCCGTTTACATTCAGCACAGCCTGGGCGCCCGCGATCTGATCCATCACAGACTCCGGCCCGGACACCGTCACTGACTTCACCGACGAGGAAACCTCATCCACAAAGCAGTCCTCCGCCAATGTGCCTTCTGTCTCCACATCCACACGGAAATTCTCCGTCACCAGGTTCTCCACCTGCACGATCAGAAAGGAATTCCTCTGTGTAATATCGATCTGGCTGCTGTTGGAAGCCGCGCTGACAATAATCGGCACCATAGACATGGTCGCGTCAATATTTTCCATATCGGCTGTAACCGTGAAATCGGATGCCTCCAGGTTCTCAACAACCGACCGGGGGCCGGAAACCACAAAAGATACCATATCCGTATTATCCAGCACCTCATACGTCTTTCCCATCTCTGTCAGATAATCCGTATTGGTAATCTCCACAGGAACCGTGAATACGGCTGACCGGTCCGGATCCTCTACATTCACAACCACCATCCAGAGAATGACTGCCAATACCGCGCTCAGCACTTTCAGGCCGAAATTATTTGTGATCAGCTTTGTTAGCTTTCGCAGCATGTTTCATCCTCCTTCTCAGTTTTTCCATCAGCGGCTCCGTTCCGCCGTTCATCTTTGCGGCAAACTTCAGTTTGCTCCGGAGAAAATCCGCATCTACATTGCGGTACAGCGTACCATCTGCCGCCAGGGAAACAGCCCCTGTTTCTTCCGAAACCACAATCGTCATGGAATCACTGACTTCACTGATGCCCACAGCGGCACGGTGCCGTGTGCCCAGATCCTTACTCAGTTCCATATTGTCTGACAAAGGCAGATAGCAGGTGGCCGAAACAATCCGGTCTCCGCGCACGATCACCGCGCCATCATGCAATGGCGTATTATGTTCGAAAATATTGATCAGCAGCTGACTGGAAATCAGGGAATCCAGAGAAATCCCCGTCCGGATATATTCATTCAGCTGTACCTTCCGTTCTATCACAATCAGGGCTCCGGTCTTTACCTTCCCCATCTCATAGCATCCTTTGATCAGTTCCGAAATCGTTTTCTCACTGAACCTCTCTGTCCCCTTGCTGAAATCGACGCTGAACAGTGCGCTGAGGAAATTCTTCCGCCCCAGCTGTTCCAGCGCAGACCTCAGCTCCGGATGGAAAATGATCACGAACGCAATCACTGCAATACTTGCCAGACGCCCCGCCAGCCATATGATGGTATTCAGCTGGAAGATCGCGGCAAACAGCAGGAACACCAGAACCACCAGCAATCCCTTAAAAAGCACCCAGGCCCGGGTGCTCTTGATCCACACCAGGAAATGATAGAGCACAAAAGCGATAATCACAATCTCTACCACGTCCCCCACATGCAGTTCCGGGATATCGATCCAGTATAAATATCTGTTCCAAAGGGTATAAAAACCAGCTGCTATCGCTCTCACGCCACTCACTTCCTCTCTGTCAGCTCATCTCTTCCGAAAGCTATTCCTCTTCCTCATCCTCCCGGAACTCCCTCATCACCTGTTCCTCTAAGGTCTCTTCCTCATCCTGGGGTTCCGTCGGGCCTTTGCCCCATTTTTTCCTGGAACGCGTTTTGGCATTGATCTGTTTGACCTGTTTATCTTCCACAGGCACAAACGCCTTGGGCACCGCTTTCACATAATAATAGTATTCATCATCCTCAAACTGCACATGCTCCACCCGCGTATAATCCAGGCTGTAAACCATAAAATCAACAAAAAGCGCAATCGGCAGGGAAATCACGCAGCCAATGATCACACCGACAATCTTGCCCGCGCTCCCGAAGGCAATCTCCCCGGCACAGATGATGCCTAACTGGACTGCAACCCCGATCACGACAGCAATGGTGTGGGCATGATCCACGGCCAGCTTCCTGACACAGTAAACGGCCACTCCTGCCGCCGCAAAAGCAGCCATATACAGATACATCTCCCTGTCTGCCAGCAGTTCTGTCACCGCCATCGTCAGTATGCTTCCCGTCCCCGCTTCATTCGACGGGGAAAACATTGCCGAATTCTCCTGTACATTCTTTAAAATAAAGTAGACAGCCTCTCCACAGACCACCGAAATAACCGTATACGGAGCTCCGAGGAGTCCGCTGGCCACCGGCATCGTATAGGGTATGCCGACCACTCCCAGCAGCGGAGTCAGCACCGTATACAGTCCCTTCCTGCTGGTAAACCGGAAATACAGGCAGAACATGACAACAAAAACCAGCGCCATGATCAGACACAGCTCTTTTGACAATGCAAAAAACTGCAGCAGGATCAGAACCGCCCCGAAAAACATCATCAGCCCCGCAGGCAGGAAAGAACACAGCAGAGCTAAAATCAGCGCCACCGGATAGTCTGACAGAACTTTCATGTATCCCGTTGTGGAATTGATCAGGGAAAAGGCCGCAAAAGCAATTACGAACCGTACCGCAGCCATCACATAGATTTCAAACCGTCCGACAAACTGAAAAAAGCGTTCTTTGAACTTTAATAACTGAACCATAATTCCTCCTGTCTGACAACACCCTTACTCATCCTCTTCTTCATCGGAGGAATCCGTCTGGATCAGGTGTTTCAGATATTTGAGATATATGTGCTTCTGTTTTCCGCCTTTTTTATAACGCATAGCCGCGGTCAGGCCACAGATCACCAGATACGCCAGCATGAAAATCCCGTATCCCAAAAGTACCCTTCCTATAAAAGCTTCATAATGTGCGTCTGCAAAAAATGCATTCAGCCCATCCCACAGAAAACCAAGCCACAGAAGCAGCAGGGCAGCATAACAGACTGTACCCGCAAAAAAGCCTTTCAGGATCTGTAGCACCACATAATCCGCTTTCCGCCGGGAACAGATTCCCATAACGTCCTTCTTTATTTCCGGCTCCATCATAGCCAGCCGCGACATCTGACGCACTCTGTTCTGATCAATCATACACTGCACCTATCATACTTCTATATTTTTACATTACTGTCAGTATAACATAAAACAGATTGATAGGAAAGAGATTTATATCCGAGTTTCCCTCTTATCAGCCGCCTGCGGCCACCGTAAGCAGAAATACCCGGCTGCAGCCATGCCCTTTCAG
>CALWGM010000138.1 GCA_944380065.1 uncultured Lachnospiraceae bacterium | reverse complement strand
ATATTCCCCGTATTTTCCATACTTTGCCCGGGGCGGGATCTCTTCCTGCACCTCCAGGCTTTCTGTGTCGAGATCATAGACGTACCACTTATCCTCTTCCAGGTAGTAATAGTAAACTTTTCCATCCCCGATCTGATATACCTGGAAAGCGTAATTAATGGCTTCTGTGAGAGAGGACTCCGCCAGGATTTCCGTCTCCCCTGTCTGCAGGGGTCTTATATATAAAACGATTGTCCGCCACGGTTTGTCCAGAAAAATTTCAAAAAATTTCTTTTTTTTATTTCTTTTCAAATACCCAAAGCAGCCGCAGGCTCCCGGACGGAACCTGCGGCTGCCCGCATATGGTTTCTATTTTGCTGCCTTTTCGGCAAAGGAGGTGTCCACCAGCAGATCGTACTGCGGGCGCTCCTCCAACTGGCCTGCGCTCTCTAAGATATCCAGCAGCAGGTCGTAGCTTTCCTCGGTAAAGATCAGATCCGTCTTCCAGGTATCCTGTTCCTGATAACGGCTGACGATGGTGGTGATCGTTTCCAGATCGTTTTCCTCAAACTGAGGCTGGATCGCCTCTGCGATCTCCTCCGGCGTATGGGAGGCCACATAATCCATGCCTTTCTGCAGCGCGTTGGTGAACGCCTGGATCACCTCCGGATGCTCCGTAAGATAACTTTCCTTCGCGGAAAACGCCGTGTAGGGCACATAACCGGAATCCACTCCCAGGGAGGCGATCACATACCCGGCTCCCTCCTGCTCCAGCGCAGTGGCTGAGGGCTCAAACTCCACGGTATATTCCCCCTGGCCGCCTGCAAACGCCGCCGCCGTAGATCCGAAGTCAATGCTCTGGTCAATGTTCACCTCCGCAGGATCGATGCCGTTCTCCATCAGGATATACTCAAATACCATCTCCGGCATGCCTCCTGCCCGGCCGCCCAGCACATCCCTGCCGATCAGGTCAGACCACTGGAAATCCTCCTCCTGCTCCCTGGAAACCAGGAAATTACCCGCCCGCTGGGTCAGCTGGGCGAAATTCACCACCTGGTCTCCGGCTCCCTGGTTTGCAGTATAAACCGTCGCCTCGGAACCCATAAACCCGATATCCGCCTCCCCGGAAAGCACCGCCGTCATCACTTTGTCAGCGCCAAATCCGCAGACCAGATCCAGATCAATGCCTTCCTCCGCAAAATAGCCTTCCTCGATAGCCACATACATGGGCGCATAGAAAATAGAGTGCGCCACCTCATTGAGGGTGACAGATACCGGTTCTTTTTCAGCAGAAGAAGCCGAAGCTTCCTGCTCCGGCTCTGCCGACGTCTGATCTTTGGTTTCCATGTTTCCACAACCCGCCAGCGGCAGGGCGGCCCCTATCACCACACAGCCAAGGAGCGCCGCCGCCCGTTTCAGAATTCTTTTCATAGAGATCTCCTTTTTTTGTTCTGTCACATCCTATGAAAGAATCCGGGAAAATGTGATTTTCTCCCCATAAGGGCTGTAAAAATCTGTTTTATTCCGCAATCAGGATATTTTTTTCTTTCTGATAACTCTCGTCCGCATAGGCTTCCGTGATGACGGATGCATCATAAAATCCGCCGAAGGTCACCGGATTCACCTGGGAAAACTTGCTGCTGTCACACAGGACGAACGCCTGCTCCGAGCGCCTCAATGCGCACCGCTTGATGGCCGCTTCATTGATATCCGGCGTAGTATAGCCTACTTTTCGGTTGATCCCGTTCGTCCCTAAAAATCCTTTGGTGAAATTGTATTTCTGAATACAGGCATAGGCCTCTTCCCCCACGATCGCCTGTGTGGTGGCTTTCAGCTCTCCTTCGATCAGCAGTACCCGGAAACCGTTATCCGCCAGCTGCAGCGCATGGGAGATGGCATTGGTCACATACACGGCGGATTTCTCCGTCAGAAATGGAATCATACTGGCTGTGGTCGTTCCCGCGTCCAGATAGACAAAGTCATTCGGCTCGATCAGGGAAGCCGCATATCTGCCAATCCTGATCTTCGCGTCCTGGTTCTGTTCCATCCGGAAAGATACCCGTTCTTCCCTGGTAGTAATCCCGCTCTCTTTCTTCACCGCGCCGCCAAATACCTTGACCAGATCGCCTCTCTGGTCCAGCTGTGTCAGATCCCGCCGGATGGTCGATTCCGACGTGTCAAAATAGTCTTTCAGTTCCTGCAGCGTCACGCTGCCCTTCTGATCCAGCAGGCGGAGGATCTCCGCCTGCCGCTGTTCTGTCAGCATAGCTTCACCGCTCCTTCCATTCATGGCATCTTCTTCCTACAGTATAGCATGAATTTCCGGAGCTTTGTGCTCAGATATAATTTTTCTTGTACGCAAAATCGAAGATGCAGATACCGAAAACTCATCCAGTCCCCACTCTAACAGTCTTGGAATCAGTCTGGGATCTGCAGCCCCTTCCCCGCACATTCCCACCGGGATACCTGCTTTCCTGGCATTGCGGATCGTCATCTCAATCGCCCGCAGCACCGGCGGCTGCATGATATCATAAAGCTCCGCCACCGCCTGGTTCCCCCGGTCTGCAGCCATCACATATCCGGTCAGATCATTCGTTCCGATGGAAAAGAAATCTGCCAGATGTGCCAGCTCATCAGAAATAATCGCCGCAGCAGGCGTCTCCACCATAATGCCTACCGGTACTTCCCGGACAGTTTTCCCCTCCTCCCGCAGTTCTTTCGTACATGCTTCAATCAGCTGTCTGGCCTTTGTGATTTCCTGTGCCATGGTAACCAGCGGCAGCATAATCTTGACATTCCCATAGGCTGAAGCGCGCAGGATTGCCCGGATCTGACGGCAAAACAGTTCCTGATGATCCAGACAATAGCGGATGGCACGATGTCCCAGAAACGGATTATCCTCTTTTCCCATTTCCAGATATGGGATATTCTTATCTCCGCCAATGTCAAGGGTACGGATCATGACCTCTTTTCCGTTCATCGCCTTGACCACAGTAGCATAAGCCTCAAACTGTTCCTCCTCGGAAGGCTCAGCTGTACGATCCATAAACAGAAATTCTGTCCGGAACAGGCCGATCCCTTCTCCGCCGTTCAAAACGACTGCCTGTACGTCCTCCGGTTTCCCGATATTTCCATATACAGCCTTCGCCACTCCATTGGATGTCCGCGTAGGCAGATGGCAAAACTTTTTCAGGGAATCCTTTTCCTGCTCCCACTGTCTCTGTCGGATCTGATATTCCCGGATCGTCTTTTCATCCGGATCGGAAAGAATCTTTCCCGTAAATCCATCCACGATCAGGAGGTCGCCATTTTGGATGTCCTTCACTGCGTCCGGGACAGACAGCACCGCAGGAATCCCCATGGCCCTTGCCAGGATCGCACTGTGTGAAGTGATGCCTCCCACCTCAGCCACAATCGCCTGCACGTTCTCCTTCCGGATCTTTCCAGTCATGGATGGCGTAAAATCATGGGCGATCAAAATACTTCCTGCCGGTACGCTTCCCAGATCCACACTGTGAATTCCCAGCAGGATCCGCAAAAGATCATCCCGGATGTCACAGATATCGCTGACCCGCTGTCTGGTCAGTTCATCCTCCAGCCCCTCAAACATGGCGATAAACTGATTGCACACAGTCTCTACCGCCGCTTCTGCCACTGCGCCGCTATCGATCTGTTCCTGCATCTGGGATATCATAAACGGGTCGTGCACCATCTCAATATGTCCCTGCATGATCTCCGCTTCTTTTTCTCCGGCACTTTTTTTCAGCTCCTCGCCAATCCTTTCCGTTCTTTCACAAAATGTATTGACAGCAGCGTTCAACCTTGCTTTTTCCTCTTCTGCGGTCGTATATACCACAGAACTGTAGTCCAGCTCTTTTTCCTCTATCACAACAGCTGTACCAATTCCGCAGCCGTCACTGACGCCTGTTCCCTTCAGCATAATCCCAGCTCCTTCCTTTTCGTTTACCGGATAGCGGACGGCGCTCCGGCGCCGCCCCTCCCTCCGATAACTGCAGGCATATTATTCTTCTCCCAGCCCTGACTCAATCAGCTCCACAGCCCGGTCAAGCATTGCCTGTTCGTCCTCACCTTCACAGCATACCTCAACTTCCATGCCGCACTTGATACATGCAGCCATAATGTTCATGATACTCTTGCCATTTGCTTTTTTACCGCCCACGATTAGATTGATGTCGCTCTTAAATTTTGCCATCTCTGCCACAAAATCCTTTGCGGGGCGCATATGAAACCCCTGTTTGTTAATGACTGTTACTTTCTTTGATACCATAATTATGCTCTCTCCTTTTCTACTGTTTTATTTTTTTTAAGCAGCGCCAGCATCAGGGCTCCGGCTACGGAACCTGCCAGTAATGCCAGAAGATATCCAAACGGATGATCTACTACTGCAAATACAAAGATACCTCCGTGAGGCGCCGGGCATGCACATTGAAAAGCTGCCGTCAGGGCACCTGCCACCGCCGATCCGACCATACAGCTGGGAATGACTCTCAGCGGATCTGCTGCTGCATATGGAATCGCGCCTTCTGTAATGAAACAAAGTCCCATCACATAGTTTACCGGGCCGCTCTTCAGCTCTCCGGCTGTCCATTTTTTCTTATGAAAAGTCGTGGACAATGCGATTGCTATGGGCGGCACCATTCCGCCGATCATCACCGCCGCCATGATCCAGGTACTTCCTGCGGCAACTGCGGCAGTTCCGAATACATACGCCGCCTTGTTGAAGGGGCCGCCCATGTCGATGGACATCATCGCTGCCAGTACCACAGACAGCAAAAGCCTCGAAGTGGTTCCCAGACTGGTCAGTCCGTTTGTCAGTCCCAGATTGATCAGTCCCACAAATGGATTGATACAGAGCATAAACAGACCGATCATTGCCGTACCGATCAGCGGATAAATAAAGACCGGTTTAATGCCGTCCATACTCTTTGGCATCCACTGAAATCCCTTTTTCAGCCAGTTTACAAAGATACCTGCGATAAAGCCTGCCAGCAGAGCTCCCAGGAATCCGGAGACAGCCGTGGCATCCCCGGTAGGATTCGCCAGCGTAGCGCCTGTGGTCGCCAGATAACCGCCTACAATACCGGGCAGCAGACCCGGCCGGTCTGCAATGGACTGTGAAATATATCCGGCAAGAATCGGAAGCATAAAGGAAAATGCTGCCTGGCCGATCCAGTACACCACCGCAGCCACCGGACTTGTCTGACCGAAACTGCTTCCCACATTGGCATTTCCCGCAACCGTATCAATCAGAAATCCCAGAGCGATCAGCACGCCGCCGCCCACAACGAACGGCAGCATATGGGATACGCCATTCATCAGGTGCTTGTACAGCCGGTGCCCGATTCCCTCTTTTTCTTCCTCTGCGCCGTCCTCCTCCTGCGCACCGCCTTGGGCGTGATAAACAGGAGCCTTGCCGTCTATGATCTTCTGAATCAACTCTTCCGGTTTGTTGATCCCGGCGGAAACAGAAGTCTTCAGCACACGCTTGCCGTCAAATCTTGCCATTTCCACATTTTTATCAGCTGCCACAATAATACCATCACAGGCTGCAATCTCCTCTTTCGTGGGAATATTTTTGGCGCCGCTGGCTCCATCCGTCTCAATTTTGATGGTATATCCCATCTTCTCTGCTGTCTGCTGCAAAGCCTCAGCCGCCATATAAGTGTGGGCGATACCTGTAGGACAGGCAGTCACGGCAAGAATCCGGTATCCCTTCTGCACTTCCTCCTTTGCCGGTTCCTCCGTCTGCTCTTCCGGATATTTCTCGGCCTCCTGCCGGTCAATAATCTGAAGAAACTCCTCCGGATCCGATGCAGTCCGCAGCTGATTGCAGAAATCCGGATCCATCAGCATGACCATCAGCCTGGAAAGGATCTCCAAATGAACATCTCCGCCATCCTGAGGCGCCGCAATCATAAAAAACAAATCGCTTGGCTGTCCGTCCGGCGCGCCATAATCAATCCCTGAGGGAACCGTTGCCGCAGCAAGACCTGCCTGCCTGACACTGTCACTCTTCGCGTGGGGAACAGCAATCCCCTCGCCGATCGCCGTGGAGCCTTCTGCTTCCCTGGCAAGAATGGCCTCCCGGTAAGCTGCCGCACTGTTCAGATTTCCCGCCTTCTCATGCAGCGAGATGAGACGGTCAATCATTTCTTCCTTACTTCCGGCAGACACGGACAGCTCTATCGCCTCCGGCCGGAGCAAATCTCTGATTTTCATAGCAATAACCTCCTGGTGTTACCACCCTATACAAATTACATGATCTGATACAGCTTCATAATCTCCTCTTTCGTTGCCAGCAGCTCGGAAAATGCGCTGGCGCTTCCGGAAGATACTGCCATCTTAAAGGCATGCGCATAGTCCTGTCTTTCCTTCCATCCGGCCACAAAGCCAGCTACGCTGGAATCTCCGGCTCCAACGGCATTGACCAGCCTGCCCTTCGGGGCATTCAGCTGATGTACCTTCCCTGTTTCGTCCAGCAGTACGGCGCCTTCCCCCGCCATGGAGACCATAACGTTTCTGGCTCCCATCGCCTGCAGTTTCTCCGCATAAGGGATCACCTCCGCCTTTTCCGTCAGCGTCACGCCGAAAATATCCCCCAGCTCATGATTGTTCGGCTTGATCAGAAACGGCTCAAACTCCAGTACTTTGGTCAGGAGCTTGCCCGTGGCATCCACCACAATGTCAATTCCTTTTCCGGAAAGCCGTTTCATAATATCCCGGTAAATGGTATCCGGCATGGACTCCGGTATACTGCCGGCCAGCACCAGCATATCGCCATCCTTCAGCAAGTCCAGTTTTTTCATCAGGCATTCCACCGCCTCCGCGGAAATGACCGGTCCCATTCCATTGATCTCTGTCCCGTCAAAATCTTTCAGCTTCACATTAATCCGCGAAAAACCATTGTCCAGCTCGATAAAATCATATCGAAACCCAATTTCCCGAATCCGCCTCCGGATCTCGCCGCCTGTAAATCCGGCAGTAAATCCAAGAGCCATCACATCGATTCCCAGATTATGAAGGACAATGGCTACGTTAATCCCTTTCCCTCCGGGAAGCATCTGTTCTGTACAGGTACGGTTCGTCTTCCCCAGCTGGAAATCACGCACCGATACGATATAATCCAGAGACGGATTAAATGTAACTGTGTAAATCATGTCTGTAAAGCACCTCCATTCCTTATTCTTTCTTTTGATGGTTGTATTATACGCCCATATTCATTCATATTCAATCGTATTCATTCACAAAAATGCAACACAATTTTTGTATATAACTTACAATCGTTCATACCCGTTCATTTTATGTTATATTCAGGCACCGTTTTTGTGTAAACGGCAGATAGTGCGTATCTCGAAAAAGCTGACCGAAATAAAAGCAGCCATACACCGAAATGTAAGACTGCTATGTAACAGGGCTTATCGCCGATATTTAAATGATTCTTTTTCATATTGATCAAGTTCGCTATTACGTCCCCAATAATTATGCCCATCACTTTTCATGCAATATACTGCTATACGTATAAATATTCCAATTAATATAAAGGATAACAAAAAGCAACATACATAAAAAATTGTGTTCGTGAAAGTCTCTTACATTTTGGATTAAAAATTTTATGCAACATAGGTTTATCTCCATAATAATCTATATACAAAATTAGAAATGCAATCATTTTTATACTTAAAAGATATATTTGTCAATAAATACATTTCACAAACGCCAAACACAACGTTTTAGCTAATGCGCAATCGTCAGACAATTTATTTTCCCAATGGACTGTTCCTCCTTCTTAATATGACTATATATTACATCATCATCTTAATATAAGTCAATATACTATATAAAAATATAATTATATTGAAAATAATCATTGATTGTGATATGTTAATACTAAAAACTGAAGGGATGGGAGGGATGTAATTGAAAAAAGAACAGGCCGAAACCTCGATTGAAAAAAAAGTTCAGAATTTTGAAACACAGTTCAAAAAATCAACAACCCAGCTGCTTATTCTTCACCTTTTAAGCAAACGGGAAATGTATGCTTATGAATTTATCAGTGAAACACTGAAGCTCACGGATAATGTATATAAAATGCCTTTGTTATATCACATAATGAACAAACTTGAATCTGATGGATTCATAGAAAAAAGCAGGCGGGAAATATCAGAAAACAACAGGGTCCGGGTATATTACCGGATTACAGAACGAGGAATTCATTATCTGAATGAAATTACAGGAGCTTATTCCAGATTAAGCCAGTCTGTCAGTTCTATTCTTTTTGGGGAGGAAAGCAATCCATGAATGATGCGATTGAAAAATATATAAAGGATATAAAGAAAAACATTTATCATCTGGTTCCTTCAGATTGAATATCTGGAGGATCTCCGCCAAAACCTCCTGGAATATGCACAGCAGTTTCCAGGTGTTACTTACACAGATCTGGTGGAACAGTTCGGAAAGCCCGAAGATCTTGCTGCGGAGTTTGTCAATGACCAGAAACCATACAGTCCAAGAGAACGTGCTATACACAGGAATAAATTAAGGATTTTTCTTTTTATTGCTCTTGCCATTATTGTCATACTGATTTTATTGATCGCTGTTTCATCGAGACAAAGACAGGCCATGTACTCTGATGTAACGACAGAAACTGAAGGGGAGTTAATAACAGAATGAAAAAAATTTAAAATTATTTGTACAATTCTTGTGGATGAAATACAGATACTTTGCCCTGATGGCAGTTCAGTTATGCCTGCTGCAAACACCTATACGAATTGTAACAATACAATAATGGCAAATCATAATACCACTCTGTAAGATACAGGTTTTTCAGGGTGGTTTCTTTTGATTTCACTTCCCCGGATAATTAGGATAATGGCCGCGGGATTCTTCGAGGCAGGGAACCTTAGCTGTCCGGGATGTAAAAAAGACGGCGTTTTCGTTATCATTGGGGCTGAAACACCAGGCGCCCTGCTCAGGCACAGTCTCGCATCCCCGACCACGGTTGCTTACGTGATGTACCAGGAATATGTGAACAGCGTCCCGCTTTACCGCCGGACTTTTGGACGCTTCCATCCGCCAGCCCGGCGCCTGTCAGTCGATGTTTACCACATCATCCTCTGTCCGCAGTGCGGACAATACTCAAAATCTTCACAGGTAGAAAACCCGCAGTTTGCGCAGCGGCGCTGCATCCGCCCGCCGCCCCAGGTTCCTCCGCCGGATACCCGGGTCAGGTCGCTCTCCCGGATCTCCGCGTTTTCGCCCCTGGCAATCCGCCGCCCCACCTCCGGGTTCAGCTCGAAGAGCCCGTTGCAGCAGGTCATCCGCACATAATAACGGCGGTTCCAGCGAAAGCATGGAATAAAAAACAGGGTGAGGCAGGTATAGGTCATAAAGACCTCACAGCGCCCGTATTTCCCGCACAGGCCGCAGATCATCACCTGTGTAAAATCAAACCGTTTCTGTCCGTCTGTAATTCCCATGATAAAAAACATAAGCAACTGTCCTCTCAACCAAAATAATATTCCCGGTCTGCCGTCCAGGTTGCGCCGCCGTCGGCGCTGACCATCCGCCAGACGCTGCCGCTCTCTTTCTGATAACCGTCCATGCCCACATAAAGCTCCAGCCCTTCCTCACAGACAGACGGCGCATAGGCCATGGTATATCCCTGCGGCAGCTGCTCAAACTGTGCCTGTCTCCAGTTCTGTCCGCCGTCTGCGGTGTAAAGCATGGTAGGATACTGGGAGCTTTTGATACACAAAAACCCTGTATTTTCATCGGTAAAGGATGCGTCTGTATCGGTAAAATGATACGGATTGCCCTCATATTGGGAGCTCACCAGTTTCCAGCTGGCTCCACCGTCATCGGATCGGAACAGGTATTCTCCCTCCACGCTCATGGAGCGGTCTGAGGTGGCGATCAGATACAGGGTGCTGCCCTGTCCTGCCCGGCACAGAAACAGCTGGCGCACGCTGGTGGTCTTGGCGGGAACTGTGACCTTTTTCCAGTTTTCCCCCTGATCTGTACTGAGGATCACACTGACCGGAGTGGATGTGCTTCCGCCATAGGCAATCGCCGCCAGATCCTCCGACACCGTATAGCTGCCATCCTGCACCTGGGACAGGGCGCCGTCCCGCTGATCTCCCCGCTCAAACAGAAGCTCCGTACTCAGGGGCACGTCCGTCCAGGCATCCCCGCCGTCATAAGTCACCTGCAGCTGGCCGTCCGACACCCGGAAGCGTCCGGTTTCCGCCGTTTTGGGGATCACAGGGATCAGGGCATTTTCATAATCCGCCGCATGATCCGGGTCTGCCTGGGCAAATGCAGCCAGCACGGTATCTGCATCTGCAATGTCCGCCAGCTCAAACACGTAGTCTTCCGTCATTTTTATATGCAGCGCCGTTCTTCCATACAGATACTGCTCCGAGGTATCCGCCGTCTGATAAAGCGTTCCCCAGTTATTGATTTTTTCCTCAAACAGCTGCCCCTCGTCGCCAAACACCAGATAGCGGAAACTGACCACCGCCACAAATTCCCGGTCATCCCCGGCGATTTTTGTGCTTTCCATAATCTCCACAGAACTGCTGTAGCTCTGTGCATCAGCCGCGGCATACGGCTGTGCCCCCGATTCCCAGGATCGCAGATAATAGTCCAGCAGACACTGGCAGATCTGCCAGCGCTGATCCGGATCCCGGAAAATCATCTGATAGGGCTCCACTTCCCCGATTCCGGAAATATCCTCAAGCTCTGTCCAGCGATCTTCCGTCCTCTGCCCCGGCACCTCCACACATTTCGGCTCCACCTGGAGCATGTGATCCAGTGCAGCCTGATTATATTCCTCTAAGTTTGGACTCCTGTATGCTTCTCCTGTATCATCACTCTCCGCAGTCTCTGCAGAAGAATCCGCAGACTCCGCCGCGTTCATCTCTTTTAGCAAAGCAGCGTCATCCTCCGGACTGACGCTTCTGCCGCAGCCACCGGCAAACAGCAGGCTGACGCTGACTGCAGCGCACAGGAAAAGGACGGCGGTTCTTTGCCGCCCGGTTTTCCGCATGCCTATATTTTCTCTGTCTGCACCGTTCTTACTATTTCCATATTCACGCATTCTGCAACCGCCTCCGCTGTTCTCGCCATTCTCTGTCCATACACTGCGCATGTTCTGTCCACCACTCATCTCACATTGACCTCCTCGCTGTTATCCTCACAAAACAGATACCGCACCGGTATGATATTGTCATCCTGCGGACAGAACACCGATACCGTCGGGCCAATGATCTCCTCCCTGACCAGATCGGACGGCACATCAATATTTCCCGCCCGGTCAATATAGCGAATCCCCTCCGGATTGTATCCCCAGTCGCGGATTCCCAGATAGAGGATCCCGTATTCCGGCTCCTCCCATCGGCTGACCGTATCTTCAAACGGGATCACCCGCATGGCGTCAAACAGAACAGTCAGATCCCGGTCCGGGTCATAGGCGTCCCCGGTGCCGCCGCCAAAATAAACCGTGATCTTTTTCGATTTCGTGCGGTCAAAGGTGATCAGATAGCTGTCCACATACGTATACCGCTCATCGTAACCGTACCACATGGTATCCAGGCTGGTGATGGTACCGTCCGGCGCGAAATGCAGGTTAAAACTGGTCTGCAGCGTCAGGTACTGAGGGAAATCAATCACTTCCCCCAGATCTGCAAGCAGCCCGTCAATGCCGTCTTCATAGAGATTCTCATGCTTCATCTTCACACTCTTATGATCTCCGCTGAAGGATTGACTGCTGATGCGGTCCCAGATCTGCGGATAATAGCGGTTCACCAGGATCAGTCCCCCGCAGGTCAGGCATACCAGGACGAGAATCAGAATCACCGCCGTCAGCCGCCACCGAAACAGCCTGCGCCTGATATGAAACAGCTCGTCTTTCAGACCTGTCATCTCCTCCGAAACCTCCGGGTTCTCCTTCTCCATTTCACCCCGGTTGTTCTCTTCCTCTGCCGCTGACGTTTCCCCTTCCTCCGTGCCCAGTATTTCCAGAAGTGAGACGCCGAACAGATTCGCCATCTGCATGATCTTATCCATATCCGGATTCGCCTTCGCTGTCTCCCACTTGGAAACCGACTGCCGGGAAACCTCCAAAAGTTCCGCCAGCTGTTCCTGGGACAGATTCCGCTCCGTCCGCAGCCGTCTGATATTTTCACTGATTGTCATAAAACCTCTTCCTCATCTTCCTTTTCCGACAGATCCGGTTTGCCGAACTGCCTTCTGCTTTTCTCTGACATTCCCAGTGTATCAGAAAACATCTCTTTTTTCT
>CALWGM010000137.1 GCA_944380065.1 uncultured Lachnospiraceae bacterium | reverse complement strand
CCCGGGGATTTTTGATACAGCTTTTATTCCAGATGCTCATACTGCCCGAATCCCGCATCCGGGAAGCAGGCCATTTTATGATAGATCTCCGACGCGAAATCCAGCAGCGGGAACAGCGCCACAGCGCCGCTGCCCTCTCCCAGACGCATCCCGCAGGTGAGAAACGGCTCTTTGCCCAGCGCCTGCAAAAGCAGACGGGAGGCAGGCTCCCCGGACACATGGGAAGCGATCATATAGTCCCCGCAGGCCGGGGCGATCCGCAGGGCAGTCAGCGCCGCCACGGCGGAGATCACCCCGTCGATCACCACGGGAATTCCCAGAACGGCGCCCCCTAAAAAGACGCCCGCCAGCCCGGCGATATCAAATCCGCCCACCTTCGCCAGCACATCCAGCGGATCCGACGGATCCGGCTGATGGAGCTTAAGCGCCTCCCGGATCACCCGGATCTTGCGGGACAGTCCCTCTGAACTCAGACCCGCGCCGCGTCCGGTAACGGTTTCTGCCGGAAGATCCAGGAATGCGGCCGCGACGGCGCTGCTGGTGGTGGTATTGCCGATTCCCATCTCCCCGGTGGCGATCAGCTGATAGCCCTGCTCCTTCAGTTCCCGCACCTTTGCCATGCCTACCCGGATTGCGGTCAGAGCTTCCTCCCGGGTCATGGCCGGCTCTTCCGCCATATTTTTTGTCCCATGGGCGATTTTATGTTTTTCTGTCCGCGGCGTATCCATGGCCATGCCGATGTCAATGGGGAACAGGTCTGTCCCGCATTTCCGGCACATGATCGCCACACAGGATTTTTCATCGTAAAAATTTTCCGCCACAGCCGCCGTCACCTCCGGGCCGCTCTGGGAAATCCCCTCCGCCACCACGCCATTATCCGCGCACATAATAATCAGCGCCTTTTTTTCAATACAGATATCCGCCCGGCGCTGGATCCCGGCGATCTGCGTCACAGCCGTTTCCAGTTTGCCCAGGCTGCCCAGCGGCTTGGCGATCCCATCCCAGTGCCGGCAGCTCTCCTCCATGGCCTCCGGATCCAGCGGACGGATCCGGCTGACAGCCTTCTGCAATTCTTTTTCCAAATCCAAAACGTTCCCCCACTTCCTGTTTTATATCTGCAGACTCCCGGCCTGCAGACGGTATTTTCCTCTGGCGCAGGCCGTGACCTGCGCCCCCATCGGTACATTGCCCAGGTTGGTACTGGCCTCTTTCTTTCTGACCCGGTGGGTCAGGGAATCGATTTCCCCAGCCCCGCAGTCCCTGGCCTTCTGCACTGCCCGCTGCCGGGCAAGCACAGCCGCCCGCTCCACCGCGGCCTCCATCGATGAATATGTCTCTTTCTTATCACCGTAAACAATATAATTCTCATTTTCCACATCCCAGCTGCTGATCATGTAATCCACCCGGACTTCCACCGTCTCATACACGCAGACATCCCCTAACAGGGCACCCAGGGCATTGCAGACCCCGGAATACTCGGACAGCACGCTCTCTGTGTGCAGCGCCTTTGCCACATCCTGCAGAAAAACATGTGTGGGCGCGCCGACACCCAGCAGCAGGGCGTCCGTCCCGAACTGGTTTCGGAAAAAACTGCCTTCTCCTCCGTCTGCCCCTGCCCGGATCCGCTCCATCTCCGCGGCGAACGCTTCTTTCGCAAACCGTTCCAGGTCAGGAGATGAGCCTTCCTTTCCGTTTTCATGAGCGTCCTCCCAGAGGATCCGCACTAAGTTGCAGTACAGCTTTTCTTTCACCAGACGGTAAACCTCCCCTGGGATTTCTTTCCGGTTCCTCCCGGTGGATTTGGCCAGGAATCCCGCCGCATATTCGGCCGCTTCAAACGCCGCCCGGGGATGATCCGAAGTCCAGTGGTCGCCGGACAGCACCATGGCGTCGGTGGGCGTAAAACCGCTCCGCAGCAGAATCCCTTCCCGCTCCAGCCGGGATGTGTCCAGATGGTAAACGTCCGTTCCCAGGCGCAGCGCCAGCTGCTCCATTCCCAGCGGCGCTCCCTCCAAAGTCTGACAGATCTGCCGCTCCTGTTCTGTATAATGCGTTTCGCGGCCGTGGATCCGCTTCATCAGCACGAGATGCTCGTACAGCGGCCGGGTATTCCCGCCGTACCGCTTCCACTGCCGTTTCAGCTCCGCCAGCACCTGCGGGTACCTCCCCGCTAACTGCGAAACCGGCAGTACCCGCTCCGGGCACAAAAACAACTCTCCGTCCCCATAGCCCACCCGGCTGTCGCCGCCCAGGGCAAAGGTGTCGATATCAATTCCCCGGACAAAGGTTTTCCATTGTCCCACCTTTACGCCGTTCGGATCCTCCTTGGGTACCCCGTCCTTTACCAGGGCGATATCGCTGGTGGTTCCGCCCATATCCACCACCACAGCCTGCTTCGAGGGCATCAGCTCCGCCGCCCCCTTCACACTGGCCGTGGGGCCGCACAGCAGGGTCTCCACCGGATACCGGGCGGAATATTGTTCCGACACCAGACTGCCGTCGCTGCGCATGATCAGAAAAGGAAGCGGGATCTGCCGCTCCTCCAGCACATGATGAACGGCCGCGAAAAATTCCTCCACCACCGGGATCAGGCGGGCGTTCAAAAGCGCCCCGGCGCCCCGGCGGATCACGTTCAGATCCTTGAAAATCTCATAGGCGCAGACCACGGTCATGTTCTTTTTCTCCAGGATCCGCCGTCTGGTCTCCTTTTCATAGGCGCCGTTGTTCTCCCGGGGCAGAACCTGGGAGACGGCGACGCTGTCATAGGCAGCTAAGATCCCCGGAATCATTTCCTCTAAAAGATCCCAGTCCGGCGCGATCCCCTTCGCCGGATCCGCGTCCAGGAACCGCATGTAATCCGTCCCGTCGAAGCCGTAATCCTGATAACTTTCCTCCACCGTTTTCCGGTCCACGCCGATAAAAATCAGGCAGACCCGCCCGCCTTTATTTTCCACACAGGCGTTTGTCGCCAGGGTGGTGGACAGGGAAATGTACGAAGCCTGCCGCACCAGACCGGCGGGCAGCTTCCCCAGGGATTCCCCGATCCCGATCTCCAGCCGCTCATGGGTCGTGGCCGACTTGGCGCTGGCCAGAACCTGCTTCGTATCCAGGTCATAGATCACCGCGTCGGTGCAGGTACCGCCAGTATCAATTCCAATTCCAGTCATAACTCCCCTCCATAGATCCTATAAGATAAGAATCCCGGTTCCGGCTTCCGAGGCGGAATCCAGAACCGGGATCCGGTGCGGCTGCCGCAGAAAGCTCCTGCCTGCAGCCATTTTTATTTCTTACATCGTAATAATACCAAACTGTGCCAGCGAATAGGACGCCAGGATAATCACCAGCAGAATCGGAGCCACAAAACGAACCATTACATAGAACAGTTTCTCTCTCCGCATCTTCTCCCCGTTTCTCGTGATCTCAGCCACCAGCTTTTTCGGGCCTACCAGCCATCCCACCATGATACAGGTGAACAGCGCCACAATCGGCATCAGCACACTGTTGCTGACATAGTCAAAGAAGGTCAGGAAGTCCATTCCAAGGATTTTGATATCTGACCAGATCCCATTTCCCAGGGAAGACGGCACGCCCATGATAATGCTGATCACGATACAGAAGATCACGCCTTTCACACGGCTGATCTTAAACCGGTCCATCAGGGAGGATACGATCGCCTCCATAACTGAGATGGAACTGGTCAGCGCCGCGAAGAATACCAGGACGAAGAACAGCAGGCCGATAAACTGACCGCCCCTCATTTCCCCGAATACCTTGGGAAGGGTAACGAACATCAGGCCCGCGCCGCTGGCTTTGGTCCCCGCTTCGCCGCTGAACATATAGACTGCCGGGACTACCATAAATCCGGCCAGCAGTGCCACCACCGTATCGCAGATCTCGATCTGGTTTACGGATTTGATCAGGTTCGTCTCCTTTTTCGTGTAGGAACCATAGGTGATCATGATTCCCATGGCCAGGCTCATGGAAAAGAACATCTGTCCCATAGCCGCGCACACGGTCATAAAGGAGAACTTGGAAAAGTCCGGAAGCAGATAGTACTTCACACCCTCCGCGATCCCCGGCAGGGTAAAAATATAAATACAGATCCCGAAAGAAATAAGAAGCAGCAGAGGCATCATGATCTTGCTGACCTTCTCAATTCCCTTGTTCACGCCTAAAAGGATTACCGCCGCCGTCAGCGCCAGGTAAATGGCGAAATAAACCATGGGAGATAAGAAATCCCCGGTAAAACCGCTGAAATAATTATCGGCCGCCGCTGCCAGTCCGTCGCCGGTCGCAAAGGTTACCATATATTTGATCACCCAGCCGCCGATTACGCAGTAATAAGGCAGGATGATGATCGGCACCAGCGTGGACAGTGTCCCTAAGAATCCAAACTTTTTATGCAGAGTCTTATAGGCAAGTCCCGGGCTCTGTTTGGTTTTCCGTCCAATGGCGATCTCGGTCGCCATCAGGGTAAAACCAAACGTCAGCGCCAGAATAATATATACCAGGATAAAAATGCCGCCTCCATACTGAGC
Source organism: uncultured Lachnospiraceae bacterium (assembly GCA_944380065.1). Lineage (GTDB taxonomy): Bacteria > Bacillota > Clostridia > Lachnospirales > Lachnospiraceae > Eubacterium_I. The sequence continues at coordinate 41,224 of CALWGM010000137.1, read as the reverse complement.
CGCCAGATAAGGAAAACGCCAGAGATTTCCCAATCCTACCGCGCTGCCTGCCGCCGCCAGCACGAAACCGATGCCGCCGGTAAAGCTGCTGCGCTCTTTCTTTTCGTGTTCCATAATGAATCTCCTCCATATGCATAATTAGATGAATTATACCATTTTGGGAAAGGAGAATCAACGGAAAAAATTTCTGATTTGTGATTTTATGTAAAAATCACACAAAATCAGTTGTTCTTTGCGTAGAACTCATTCACACCGTCAAAGAACGCCATAATGTTGTCCCATCCGGAAAGAGGCGGGATATCGCATCCGGAAGACGGTACGAAGTTCGGGTAGGATGCGCATTTCTCCATCAGCTCCACAGTGGCTGCCTTTACGGTTTCCGGCGTGCCGTTGCGGAATAATCCTGCCGGATCCAGATTGCCCATGGCAATGATGTTCTCCGGAACCTTCGGCATCATATCCGCCATATCGATGGCGTTTCCGAAATGAAGCACACGGCATCCGTTCTGGGTGATGGACTCGATCTGCTGAACCGTACAGTTGCCGCAGTTGTGGTAGCATACCAGGAAATCATCGGTCTGGGTCGCTTCCACGATCTTCTTCATATAATCACAGGAGAACTCCTCCTCCAGGGACGGGGAAAGAAGGCCTGCCAGCGGCTCTGCCACCAAAACGCCGTTGGCGCCCACTGCTTTGTATGCGTTGATGTACTTGATCAGGAACTCTGTTGCCTTCTCCAGCACGGTATGCACCATGTCCGGCTCATCGTAACAGTAAATCATAGCCTCTGTCACATCCATCAGACGGCCGGCCAGGGAGAAGGGTCCGATCACGCCTGCAAACACCGGACGGTCCTGAACCAGCTCCACAGCCTTGCCGATGGCGTCAATATAGATCTGGGTACGTCCGGCTCCGATTTCCGGTACCTTTAAGGCGTCCGCCTCTTCCTCAGAATGAACAATGCTTCCGGTTACCGTAGGTACCTCGTCATCAGAAAAATGTACGGTAGAACCGAAGGCCTCCGCCTCCAGGGAAAGATCCATCATGCTGACGGAAGCTGCCGCCTCCGGCGTGGCGTCCGCCACAATCTTCATCGCCTGCGCCTGCAGGTCGCTGGAAGCGATCAGATCCTTTACCGTGATCCCCATTTTCTGAATCGCCGGGAAGGAAAGCACTAAAAATCCCTGTTTCTGCTTTGCAGCCAGCACGTTGTCAACCCACTCCATCATGTTTCGTTTCATCACACGTTTCCTCTCTTTCTGTTTCTTGGTAGTATCAATATACTATATCTCTTTCCCTGTTTTTTTATTTTTCTTTATAATTTTTCAATAAATTTTACCAGTGAAAAATTATTTTATAAAATAGTTGCGGCAAAGTCAAAAAATAGATATGATAAATAGAAAAAGGGGGGGGATTTACCATGGAAGCTTATGTATATACCATGATCGATGAAAGTACGCTGAACGAGCTGCTGGGCGCGCTTCATGTCTGCATCGACCTTCCGGTGCAGCTTTTGGATGAGAACGGCAGGATCCTGAAATATTTCGGGAAGAAAAATACCTACTGCCAGCATTTTTCTTCTCATTTTTCTTCTGAGAAGACCTGCATGCATATCCATTCCAATGCGGGGAAACGGGCCATGAACCTGGGCTCTTCCTACATTTTTTCCTGTCAGTCCAATTTAAGCCACATTGTATTCCCGCTGATCAACCACGAAAGCCTCTTCGGCTCTATCCTGATCGGGCCATTCCTGATGGAACGGGCGGACTCCACCCTGGTACTGGATGTGGGACACAAATTCCCCATTTTCTCCATGGAGGATCTGATGGAGCTCTACGACGACGCCGCGGACGTCCCCCAGGTGGATCCTTCCAAGGTCACCCAGATCAGCCGTCTCCTGTACTTCCTCATGTCCAGCCTGATCTCAGATTCGAGGGAGCAGTTTATCATCAACCAGAAAAAGCTCCACCAGCAGGCCCGGATCAGCGAGTCCATCCAGATGTACAAGACCATGGAGCCGGTCCAGACCGACCGCTATCCCCTGGAAAAGGAACAGGAGCTGCTGACCAAGGTAAAGGAGGGGAACCTGAAAGAGTCCAGCGCCCTCTTAAACGACCTGCTGGGATACGTGTTTTTATCGGCCGGCAACAACCTGGCCACTGTCAAATACCGCTCGGTGGAGCTGTGCTCCCTGCTTTCCAGGGCTGCCATAGAAAACGGCGCCGCCTCCAGCCATATTTTCAGCATCAACAACCAGTTCATGGAGCATGTGGACACCTACCGCTCCACCACGGAGCTGTGCTACGCCATGATCGAGATCCTGACCTCCTTCATGGACTGCATGTTCCCGCCCACCATGGAAAACAGCCGCATTGTGCGGGAAGCCATGAACTATATTTCCACCCATTTTGCGGAGAATATCACACTGCAGGATGTGGCGGAACACCTGCACTTAAACCAATCCTATTTCTCACGGATTTTCAAACGCTCCAGCGGCTCTACCTTCAAGGAGTACCTGACCATGGTGCGGGTGGAGGAGGCCAAACGGCTGCTGAACAACACGGATGATTCCCTGCTGGATATCGCCATCGGCGTAGGATTTGACAACCAGAGCTATTTTACCAGCGTATTTAAAAAACTGACCGGTCTGACGCCCGGCCAATACCGGAAATAAAATTCGGGATTGTGGCCTAAACCACAATCCCGAATTTTTCTTCCAGAATCTGATGCAGGTTATCCCCGATTCCTGTTTTTAAAATCTGCCCGTCCCGCAGCTCCTTATATTCATCGTCCCAGATCGCCCGGTATCCGTCTGCCGTCCGCAGATTCAGGATCCGGTGCTGTACATGGAGCGCCTGGGGATTGCCGGACATATACTGGTTCAGGAACTGGACGTCCGTCTCGTAACAGTGGATCGTCGTAAACAGCATCTCCGTCCGTTCCGCCACGCAGTTTTCATTGTAAAGGTCTCCGCCGGCGCGGGTCCTGCGGCGGATGGCCCGCCACCCGGGCAAATCGGGCGCCACGCGAAACAGTTCCCCCCGCAGATCCTGCCAGTCCTCCCGGGCAATATCCAGACCGGCCGGCGGCATGGGCCCGCCCACTCCCACATCACAGAAATAGGTCCTTCCCCCGACGGTTACCAGATTCGTCCGGTGGTCAATGGGATGCGTCCACTCCTCTGTCCCCAAAAGCACCCGGCACAGGCAGGGCCGCACCTCGAACCCCAGACTGATCAGGAGCCGGTAAAAGGAACCGTTCAGTTCCAGACAATAACCGCCTCTCCCTTTCCGTACAATCTTGTCAAACACCGCATCCGGATGGAGGTCGACTGTGATTCCAAAATCATGGGGATCCAGGGTCTCAAAGGGGACGCTGCACTGATGCGCATAGATCAGCGCATCCAGGGTCTCCTTCACAGGCTCCCGGGAACCGGTATAGCCGATTCTCTTCAGATACTGTCCGATTTCCCACGGATCCAGCGGCTTTACAGCTGCATATTCTTCAAACATCGTATCGCTTCCCTTCCATACCATTCCTGTATAACATATTTGATCCCCCTTTTCAATGCAGGATTGGCGATCAGCGATTCATCTTTTACATAGCGGTATACACAAAAATTATGGCTTTTCCCGCAGCATGGCAAACAGCTTTGCCGGTGTGGGCGGGTTTCCTTTATACAGGGCCATCATCCGGTAGATCTTTGCCGCCAGCGCAAGGAACAAAACGGCGGCCGCCACGGATACCGCCAGCGCCCCGGCCCCGACGGTCAGGGAAACCTCGCCCAGCAGCAGCCTGCCCGGCAGCGTCAGCACCGAGGTAAACGGAACCCAGTACACCCATGCGGAGGCCGCCCCGGAACTTCCGATCCCCACGCCGCCCACCGCCAGGGAAACCAGAAAACTGACGACTAAGATCATCGTAAACAACACATTCGTGGACGACAGATCCTCCTGCTTCCCGGCTGCCGACCCGCCGATCGAGGCAATGGCACAGTACAGCAGAAAACCGGAGAGCAAAAGCAGCACCGACAGAATCATTCCCGGAAGGGAAAACAGTTCTCCAAACCAGTTCTCCCCCGCCAGGAACTGCCAGATGCCGCTGCCTCCCCCGGAAGCTTTTACCACAGCGCTTCCGGCTGCCAGCCCCAGCAAAAGAGCCGCGATCCAGGCCGCAAACTGCAGAATACTGGAACACACAATGGCAAATACCTTGCCAAAGATCATGCTGACCGGCCGTACCGATGTGAGAAAGGTATCCATCAGCTTCGAGCTTTTTTCCATGATCACGCTGTTCGCCACATTCTGCCCGTAAATCAGCACCATAAAATACAGAACCATAATAAATGCATACGGAAGCGCAGCAGACAAAATCTCCCTCGCCAGCTCTTCGCCGGACAATGCGTCCTCCTGTCCGGTCACCACCTGTGCCTGCACCGGGTTCTGCACCATTTGGGTCTGCTCCTCAGTCAGGCCCGCGCTTGCCGCCAGGACTTCCGGAAAAGAACGGTCCAGTCCGGCCTGCAGATTACTGAAGTCCTCTTCCTTCAGGGAAGATCCCTCCGGGATCAGCAAATGCAGCCGGATCGCCCCGGTCTCCTCCTCCATCAGCAGGATCAGGCTGTCATCGGTATTCTCCGCCGCTGCCGACGCCGCCTGCAGATCCTCCGTCTGCAGCCAGGAAACAGCTTCCATTCCTTCCTCTTCCCAGTGAATCGCGTCGAAGCCCCGGATCCCCAGTCCGGTTTCATCCACCACATAGACCTGCGCCACCGGGTTTACGGCTTCCGGCTGCGCTGCCGGATCCGGACTGTCCCCGGTTCGCCCCGCCGCGGCCATCACCAGCAGCGGCACGGCAAACAGCAGGATGCAGACCAGGATCAGGGCTGTCCTGTATTTTTTCGACCTCATCTGGCTGCGAAATGTGAATGTGAAAATTTTCTTCATATCCCGCCATTCTTTTCTCTTCATGATCTCACCCTGCCTTTCTTCGGTTTCTGCTCCGCCATACCGATCATGTCCTTCCATGTCAGCCGGTTTCCCCTGTACATGATCAGACTGCGGTATATTTTCGCGCAGAACCTCACCAGCCAGAGAAGAACTGCCGCCTGAACCAGCCAGGAGATCACCAGCACCGGGAAAGAAATATTGCCCATCGCATATTGTACCGGGGCGCAGAACACGGACAGTACCGGACAGAGGGAGACAAACAGCTGCGCGCCTGCCGACGGCAGATTGATCACCATGATCGACACAAAATATCCTGCCATAATCAACAGGGTAGCGGCCGTGGAAGCGCCGGAAATATCATCCATGCTGGAACAGCCGGCGCCGGAAATGCCGGCGATCACCGCCAGTGTCAGGCATCCCAGAAACAGCGAGACCGCCATAATCACGATCATGCCTGCCCCCAAGTTCACAGCCCCCATCTGTACCGCGGCCTGCAGCCATTGCCCCGGTCCGGGCAGACCTGCGAATCTGCTGCACACCCCGCCGGAAATCAGCAGGCAGGCCACAAACAGCCCCAGCACACAGAAAATGTATGCCAGAATCGCCAGGATTTTTCCGGCGATCAGAGCCATCGGGCGTACATGCAGCAGAAGCATCTCCACCAGCCTGGATGATTTTTCCTCCACCACCGACCGGATAATATAACTGACAGCTAAAATACTGACCATCAATACCACGATGGCGTAGACAAGCTGCACTCCGTATCCCCCGCCGCCATCCTCTGTTTCTCCGTCCCGGTAGTCTGACACCGTTCCTGTCTCCGTATAAAATTCCGCAGTCAAAAGCTCCATCTGTTCTTCCGTCATCCCTGCCTGCCGGTATTCCGCACGTTTGACGGCTGACTGAAACCATCCGGAAAGCTGCTCCAATTCTGTATCGGACAGTTCTGTCTCTTCTGCCGCGTACAGATCTGCCTGATAAGCGCCGGATGCCTCCCGGGTAATCCTCACTGCAGCCTCTTTCGGACCAAGTGCCCCGGCGGGATCCGCCGCATATTCAGACGCCCCCTCTTCAAACAGGACATCCGCAAACTGCGGATCCTCCCTGTCTGACAGTATTTCTCCCACAGGAAGCTCCGTCTCATTGTAAACCGCCACCCGGGACAGCTCATGCTCCGCCGGGGCTGATGTGCCGCTCCCTCCAAACAGGAAAAACAGCGGCGGCGCCAGCAGACCGCAGATCAGGAATACGATCAGTGTCGCCAGATTCGCTTTCCCCTTAAACAGGCTGCTGAAGGTAAAGGCCAGCACCTTCCTGGTTCCTTTCCATTCACTTTTACCGGTTCTCATGTTCCTCTCCCTCCACTGCTTCCACAAAAATCTCATGAAGCGACGGCTCCTTTAAATCAAAACGGATCACAGTGATTCCGTTTTCGATCAGCGCGCCCAGCAGACGGTTGGCCTGCTCCTCACTTTCCACCTTCAGGTTATACTCAAATTCTTTTTCGCTGACCAGGCGCACGCCGGCATCCCGGATATACCGGCTGATATCCTGTTCTGTTTTCAGATACAGATTCTCCCGCCCCCGCTGCTTTTTAATCTCATTTAAGTTGCCCTGGAGCACAGCGTTGGCATGATCCAGGATCATGATATCGGTACAGAACTCCTCCACCGTAGCCATCTGATGGCTGGACATGATCAGATACTTTCCCGCCTCAATCTGCTCCCGGATAATATCCCGGAACAGATCCGTATTCACCGGATCCAGTCCCGACATGGGTTCGTCTAAGATCAGCAGCTGCGGATCCGCCAGCAGGGCGATCATAAACTGGATCTTCTGCTGGTTGCCCTTGGACAGCTGGTCGGCCAGCTTCGGCCTGATCTTTTTCGTCCCTGATCCTGCCTGGAGCCATCCTTTCTTTCCCGCAGGCGTCCCGGCCAGGGGATTGACATACTGAGGGTACAAATATTCCTCGACCCGCAGCCGCTTCGCCCAGTACCGGATCCGCTCCTTTGCGTCATTTTTGCCGACGCCCTTCAGACCTGCAAAGTAGATCAGCTGATCCATCAGCGGATATTTGGGATAGAGCCCCCGCTCCTCCGCCAGATAACCCACATTGCAGGTATCCGTATCCAGCGGTTTCCCCTCCCAGAGAACTTCTCCGCTGTCCCTGGACAGCATATTCAGCATCATGCGCAGGGTGGTTGTCTTCCCGGCGCCATTCGTCCCCAGCAGGGCATATACGCCCGGCTTTTCCATCTCAAAACTGATGTGGTTTACTACCGTACGGTTTCCGTAGGTTTTTGATAAATCCGAAACTTTCAGTCCCATATGATCTGTCTCTCCTTTTTCCTTTCCGGTCAGGAACAGTTCCAGAAAATCCCCTGTTCCTGACGCTCTCATTATGAGGTATCCCGGTGCAAAACACAACAAAATCCTGCTTTCTACATAAAAAATTAAGATGTGTCAAAACCGGGTAAACTGCAGCTTTCCAGACGCAGCTTTCCTGTAAAAAACAGACAAAAAGCTGATGCACCTCCGTGGGAAATTACCCCCCTTGATGCATCAGCTTCACAAAATCCTGTTCTGTTTTCAGATGGCTGTCCCCTAAATGGACAGGTTCCTGCCGATATTGAACTGGTAATCAGAAATATCCTTCGTCATCGCCAGCGCCTCGTCAATATCAAAGTCTACAAACTTGCCGCCTTTGTAGGCCACCAGACGGTTGCTCTTTCCCTCACAGAGAAGATCCACTGCGATCGCTCCCATGGTGGACGCGTACACACGGTCTTTACAGGTCGGGCTGCCGCCCCGCTGCATATGGCCCAGGATCGTGGCCCGGGTCTCCATACCAGTAGCCGCCTCGATCCGTCTTGCCATGGATGTGGAATGGCCGATGCCCTCCGCGTTGATGATAATATAGTGCTTCTTGCCGCGCTTGCGGTTGGCAATGATATTGTCTACAATCTTCTGCTCATCATAATCATATTTCTCCGGGATCAGCACCTGCTCCGCGCCGTTTGCCAGGCCGCACCACAGTGCGATATAGCCGGCGTCACGTCCCATAACCTCGATGATACTGCAGCGCTCATGGGAAGACGCCGTATCACGGATCTTATCAATCGCCTGCATGGCGGTGTTCACCGCCGTATCAAAACCGATGGTATAATCAGTACAGGAAATATCCAGATCGATGGTTCCCGGAAGCCCGATGGTATTGATCCCCTGCGCCGCTAACTTCTGGGCGCCGCGGAAAGAACCATCACCGCCGATCACCACGATGCCGTCGATCCCATATTTCCGGCAGACCTCAGCGCCCCGTTTCTGGCCTTCCTCCGTGCGGAACTCCGGACAGCGGGCTGTCTGCAGGATGGTACCGCCCTTCTGGATGATATCGGAAACATCCTTTGCCTCCATGTCCACAATATCCTCCGTGATCAGCCCTGCATACCCTCTCTTAATCCCTTTTACTTTCTTTCCTTTTGAAATCGCCTGGCGAACCACCGCCCGGATCGCTGCGTTCATGCCCGGTGCGTCGCCGCCGCTGGTTAAAACACCAATCGTCTGTACTTCTTTTGCCATGATCAATCCCTCCTGACCAAACCTCATATATCTTCTATATTCTAATCTGTTTCTCACAATTTTTCAATGGACTTTTCCCAAAGTTTGATATTTTTTTCACCAAGTTTTGCCTTCAGGCGTGAAATCAGCGCCTCATCCGCCAAAACGCTCCGGTTCGCCCCCAGGCGTTTCACGGCCCGTTCCTTTGCCAGGTAAATCACCACCGGATCCTGTCCGTCGGAATCCCGCAGAAGCTCCAGCAGTTCTCCTTCCCTGCGCTGATATTCTTCCATGTCCGCGAACTGAACCCACAGTTCCCGCTTTGCCTCGTCAAAAGAGTAGATCCGCTCGCAGATCACCTTGCCGTTTTTCTCATCCTCTAAGGACACCCGTCCCCGGACAAATATCTTGGCCTCGTCTGTCATCATACTGTGATATGTTTCATAATCCCGCGGGAAAACAACCACTTCCACAGTGCCGTACAGATCCTCCAGCGTCAGAAAAGCCATGGTCTTGTTATTCTTTGTATACTTCACCGTCCTGGCCGTGATCATTCCGCCCACCATGGTGCGCTCGCCGTCCCGCACCCGCGCCTCGCCGGTCTCCTCATCCCGGACGAAATCCCCGGTCACATGCGAAATATTTCTCCGCCACTTTTCCTCATACTCCTCCAGCGGATGGCCGCTGACATAAATGCCCAGCACTTCCTTTTCCATGGCCAGAAGCTCTTCCTTCGGATACTCCTCCACATTGGGCAGCCGGATCTCGTAGCTTTTTTTCTCCTCCTCGGAAACAAGATCAAACAGCGACATCTGTCCTTCGAGGGAATGCTTCTTTTCCTGCAGCACCTGATCCAGAATCGCAGCGTAGACCATCATAAACTGACGGCGGCTGCCTCCCAGCCCGTCAAAAGCTCCCGCCTTGATAAAGTTCTCCACCACACGGCGGTTGATCTCTTTCCCTGCCATCCGGCTGATAAAGTCCTTCAGGGAAGAAAACGGCCCGCCATCCTCCCGCTGCCGGATGATGGCCTCGATCACCGGTTTCCCGATGCTCTTGATGGCGGATAACCCGTAACGGATGGAGTCCCCGGATACGGAGAAACCGGACACGCCCTCATTGATATCCGGCGGCAGCACCCGGATCCCCATCTGGCGGCAGACCTGGATATACTCGGAAACTTTGCCGGAGTTGTCGATCACTGAGGTCATCAGCGCCGCCATAAACTCCACCGGGTAATAATATTTCAGGTAAACGGTCTGGTAGGAAACCACCGCATAGGCCGCCGCATGGGACTTATTGAATGCATATTTGGCAAAATCCGTCATCTCATCGAAGATCCTGTTGGCCGTCGCCTCGGAGATCCCGTTCGCCAGACATCCCGGCACACCTTCTTCCTGGTTGCCATAGACAAAATTCTGGCGCTCCCTGGCCATCACGTCGCCTTTTTTCTTCGACATGGCGCGGCGCACCAAGTCGCTGCGCCCCAGGGTATAGCCCGCCAGGTCACGGACGATCTGCATCACCTGCTCCTGGTACACGATACAGCCGTAGGTAGGGGACAGGATCGGCTCTAACTGCGGGCAGTCGTAGGTAATGGACTCCGGATGGTTTTTCCCCCGGATATAGGCCGGGATAAAATCCATCGGGCCCGGCCGGTACAGGGAGATCCCGGCAATCACATCCTCTAAGCTCTGGGGTTTCAGCTCTTTCATAAAGCTTTTCATGCCGGCGCTTTCCAGCTGGAACACACCGTCACATTTCCCGGTGCACAGAGAATCCAGCCCCGCCCGGTCATTGTAGTCGATATGCCCCAGGTCGATATCGATTCCGCAGCTTTTTTTCACGTTTTTCACCGCGTCCTGGATCACCGTCAGGGTCCGCAGACCTAAGAAATCCATTTTTAAAAGCCCCAGCTCTTCCAAGGTGGTCATGGTAAACTGGGTGGTGATGGATCCGTCGGAGCCTCTGGACAGCGGCACATATTCATCCACCGGCTTCTGGCTGATCACCACGCCCGCCGCGTGCATGGAGGTGTGGCGCGGCAGCCCCTCCAGGCGCTTCGCCATATCGATCAGCTTCGTGATCTCCGGGTCGGATTCGTAAAGTTCCCGCAGTTCCCGGTTCATCTGCAGCGCCTTGTCGATGGTGATCCCCAGCTCATTGGGGATCATCTTGGCGATATTGTCGCAGGTGGCGTAGGGAAGGTCCATCACCCGCCCCACATCCCGCACCACACCGCGGGCTGCCAGCGTACCGAAGGTCACGATCTGCACCACCCGGTCTTTGCCGTACTTGCGCACCACATAGTCAATCACTTCCTGCCGTCTCTCGTAACAGAAATCCACGTCGATATCCGGCATGGATACCCGCTCCGGATTCAGGAAGCGCTCAAACAGCAGATTGTAGCGGATCGGATCCAGCTGGGTGATCCCCAGGGTATAGGCCACTAAGCTGCCGGCCGCGCTCCCCCGCCCGGGACCCACCATGATATCATGTTCCCTGGCAAAGTGAATGAAATCCCATACGATCAGGAAATAATCCACATATCCCATGGTCCGGATCACGTCCAGCTCATAACTGAGCTTTTCTTTCAGTTCCGGCAGGCGTTTGGCCGAATAGCGGGCTTCCAGTCCCTCATAGCAGAGTTTGTTCAGATATTCCCAGGAAGTATACCCCTCCGGCACATCAAACTTCGGCAGCTTCGTCACCCCGAACTCGATCTCCACATGACAGCGGTCCGCGATTTTCTGCGTATTGTCCAGCGCCTCCGGAATATAGGAAAACAGGGAGCGCATCTCCTCCTCAGACTTCACATAATACTGTCCGCCCTCATAGCGCAGACGGTCCTCATCGCTGAGTTTCTTCCCGGTCTGCAGACACAGCAGGATATCGTGGGGTTCGGCGTCCTCCGCGTACGTATAATGCACGTCGTTGGTGGCCACCAGGCCGATGCCGGTCTCCTCATGCATCCGCAGCAGCTGCTGGTTGACGATCCCCTGCTCCGGGATGCCGTGATCCTGCAGCTCCAGGAAAAAATTCCCTTCCCCGAAGCATTCCTGATAACGGTAAGCCACCTGCTTTGCTTCCTCATACATCCCCCGCACCAGGTAACGCTGCACCTCGCCCGCCAGGCAGGCAGAGAGGGCAATGATCCCCTCATGGTACTGGTTCAGGATCTCCATATCCACACGGGGCTTATAATAATAGCCTTCCACAAACCCGCAGCTGACCAGCTTCATCAGATTGGCATAGCCCTGGTCATTTTCCGCCAGCAGCACCAGATGGTAATACCGGTCGTCCCCCCGGCTCTGCTCCCGGTCAAACCGGGAGCCGGGCGCCACATACACCTCGCAGCCCAAGATGGGATTGATCCCCGCCTGTTTTGCCGCCCGGTAAAAATCGATCACGCCGTACATCACGCCATGGTCGGTGATGGCCGCGGCCGTCATCCCCAGTTCTTTCACCCGGTTCACATATTCAGTTATTTTATTGGAACCGTCCAGCAGGCTGTACTCCGTATGGACGTGTAAATGTGCAAATGCCACGTTTTTCCCCCTGTCTCCTGTCCGTTTTATCCCTGTCCTTTTCTTTCCGGCTACTCCCTGCCGCTCCAGCAGTAGGTGCAGAGCCTGTCCGGATCAATGCCGATGGACTCGATCATGTCGTCCAGACGGTGAAAACGCAGGGACGTAAAATTCAGTTCTTTGCAGATATCATCCAGCATATTCTGGTACTCCTCCGTATCCGGATCCGCGTAACGGGCCAGTACCTCCGGATCATTGGCCCGCTCCTCGCCCTCACGTTTTAAGATCACCCGTCTGCCGATCAGATCCAGTTCGGATTTGGATCTGGAAAAGTTCAGATATTTACATCCATATAAGATCGGCGGGCAGGCCGGCCGGATATGCACCTCGGACGCGCCGTTTTCATACAGGTACTCCGTAGTCTCCCGCAGCTGGGTCCCCCGCACGATGGAGTCATCGATCAGAAGCATCTTCTTTCCGCGGATCAGCGCGTCCACCGGGATCAGCTTCATCCGGGCGATCTCATTGCGTTTCGCCTGGTTCTGCGGCATAAAGGACCGGGGCCAGGTAGGCGTATATTTGATAAACGGCCTGGCGAACGGAATCCCGGAGGCATTGGCATACCCCACTGCGTGGGCGATGCCGGAATCCGGGACGCCGGCCACATAATCGGCCTCCACGTCATCCCGCTTTGCCAGAAGCTCCCCGCATTTATAGCGCATCTGCTCCACATTCACACCCTCGTAGGTGGCTGTGGGATACCCGTAATACACCCAGAGGAAGGAACACATCTTCATCTCATTTCCCGGCCCGTAAACTGTGCGCACCTGATCCGGCGTCACAAAAACCACTTCCCCGGGGCCCAGTTCCCGGCAGGTCTTATACCCTAAGTTCGCGTAGGCAAAATCCTCAAAGGAAATGCAGTACGCGCCTTCCTTCCTGCCCACAAACAGGGGCGTCCTGCCCAGCCGGTCCCTGGCGGCAAAGATCCCGTACTTTGTCATCACCAGCATGGACATGGAACCCTCGATCTTCTCCTGGGCAAACCGGATACCCTCGCTGATACTTTCCCTGGCATTGATCAGGGTCGCCACCAGTTCTGTCGCATTGATACTGCCGCCGCTCATCTCCAGGAAATGGGTCTTCCCCTTTTCAAAAGCCTCCCGCACCAGCTGCTCCTCGTTGCAGATCTTCCCGACTGTGGTGATCGCAAAGCTTCCCAGGTGGGACTGTACCAGAAGCGGCTGCGGTTCGTTATCAGAAATACAGCCGATCCCCAGATTTCCCTCCAATTCATGGAGATCTCTCTCAAATTTCGTCCGGAACGGGGAGTTCTCTATATTATGAATCGCCCGGTTGAACCCGCTCTCCCCATGGACGGCCATGCCGCCCCGGCGGGTTCCCAGATGAGAATGATAATCAATCCCGAAAAACAAATCAAATACACAGCTTTCCTGTGACGCTACACCAAAAATTCCACCCATGGTGATCTCCTTTTCTGCTTTTGCATAATTTACAGTTAACTCACTCGTTTTTTATGATAGCACAAATCCCCGGATGGGGAAAGTCCCCACAAAAATTATTGTATATATCTTAATTATTGCCGAAAATCATAGACAAATCCCTCCTCATTCACTACAATAGAAAGCACTGCACCGGACACCGGTGCACGCAGGAGGTTATAAAATTGAAACATATCGGATATTTTTTCAGAAGTTTTGTCCCATTCCTGATCGCCGTTTTACTGCAGCTGGTGGTGTCAGTTCCGGCTGATTTCATATACGCAGCCCTTCATGCCGACAAAGAGAGCGGTATCCTGGATATCCTGGATGCCGCCTCTTCGGATCCCTTCCTGACCCAGACCGTCAACCTGATCTACGGCATCCTGGCGCTCCTTGTATTTGTCACCTGGTACCGGAGGGTCTTCGTGCTTCCCGCCCGGCGCAGGCGGAAGGAAAGCGGCACAGAGGGAGGCCGTCCCCTGGGATTTTCCTTCCACAATGTCCTGGCGCTCTTCTTCCTGGCCATCGGCCTGCAGTATGTCACAACCTTTGTAGTGGACGCCGTTTCCCGGCTGAACCCCGTATGGCTGGAGAACTACCACAGCCTTATGGGCAACGCCGGATATGCCGGCACGGCGCTGATCCCCGTCGTCTACTCTGTATTTCTTGCCCCGGTTGTGGAGGAAACCCTGTTCCGGGGGCTGATCTTCCGCTACGCCCGCTGCGCCCTGCCCTTCTGGCTGGCCAACATCTGGCAGGCCCTGCTGTTCGGGCTTCTGCACATGAATGTACTGCAGGGCGTCTACGCCTTTACGGTCGGTCTGGTGCTGGGCTTTATCTGTCACCGGGGGAGAGGCATAAAATACGGCATCCTGCTCCACATCCTTTTCAACCTTGTGGGGGTCTTCTATTCCGGTCTGATCGAACTGACCACAGCCCTGAGCTATTCGCTCTTTATCGGCATTGGACTGGCGCTGACCGCATTTGCCCTGTGGCTGTTTTATACCGATTTCTGACACGTCTTTCCAGAAGGCAGACGCCGGAAAACAAGGGCAGCCGAAGGAGGAATTTTTGTCCTCCTTCGGCTGCCCTGTTTTATTCCATTCTATTTCCTTTTATTTTTCCCCGGCATTCCGGCCTCTTACCTTTACAGATCTTCCGGCATCTGTACCGTGATCTTATCCAGGTGCCAGATATCATCCACATACTCCTGGATGGTACGGTCAGAGGAGAATTTGCCCACACAGGCCACCTGGGTCATGGCCAGCTTCGCCCAGCGTTTCTCATCCCGGTAAGCCTGCTCCACGCGCTCCTGGGCCTCTGCATAGGAACGGAAATCCTTCAGGCAGAAATACGTATCCGCCCGCTGGGTGTTCTGCGTGTTCAGCAGGGAATTGTACAGCTTCCGGAAACGCTCGGTGTCATCCGGTGAGTAGAATCCGTTGATCAGCTGCATCAGCACCTGGCGGATCTCCTGGTCATTGTTGAAGATCTCCATGGGATTGTAATCACGGTTGTGCTCATGGGCGATCACCTCGTCGGAGCTCATGCCGAAGATAAACATGTTATCCGCTCCCAGCTCCTCAGCCATCTCCACATTGGCGCCGTCCATGGTGCCGATGGTCACCGCGCCGTTCAGCATAAACTTCATATTTCCGGTTCCGGACGCCTCCTTGCTGGCTGTGGAAATCTGCTCGGAAACATCTGCCGCCGCAAAGATCCACTCCGCGTTGGATACCTTGTAATCCTCAATGAATACCACTTTCAGCCTGCCGTTGATGCTGCGGTCATTATTGATCACATCCGCCACAGAATTGATCAGCTTGATGGTCATCTTGGCAATCTCATATCCGGCTGCCGCCTTGGCGCCGAAAATGAAGGTTCTCGGATAGAAATCCATCTCCGGATGCTCCTTGATCTTGTTGTACAGATACATCACATGGAGGATATTCATCAGCTGGCGTTTGTACTCATGGAGACGTTTTACCTGGATATCAAAGATGGATCTGGGATCTACCTCGATACCGTTGTGCTCCAAGATATATTTGGCCAGACGCAGCTTGTTCTTATATTTGATATTCATAAACTCCTGCTGTGCCTTGGGATCGTCCAGATAAACCTTCAGCTTTTTCATCTGGCTTAAATCCGTCACCCAGCCGTCGCCGATCTTATCCGTCACCCAGTCGGCCAGCAGCGGATTTCCATGATACAGGAAACGGCGCTGTGTAATACCGTTTGTCTTGTTATTGAACTTCTCCGGGAACATCTCGTAGAAATCCTTCAGCTCCTGGTTTTTCAGGATCTCTGTATGCAGCCTTGCCACGCCGTTGACAGAATAGCCTGCCGCAATGGCAAGATGCGCCATTTTCACCTGGCCGTCATGCACGATGGCCATCCGGTCTTTTCTCGCATGGTCGCCGGGGAACTTCTGGTCGATGGCAATCAGGAATCTGCGGTTGATCTCCTCCACGATCTGGTAAATACGGGGAAGCAGGCGGGAGAAAATCTCAATCGGCCATTTTTCCAGCGCCTCTGCCATGATGGTATGGTTGGTGTAGGCGCAGGTTTTGGTGGTAACCGCCCAGGCCTCATCCCAGCCAAGGCCCTCCTCATCCATCAGGATACGCATCAGCTCTGCCACTGCCACCGTAGGATGGGTATCATTCATCTGGATCGTCACCTTCTCATAGAGTTTGTGGATGTCCGGATGATATTTCTTATAACGGGCAACCGCGCGCTGCAGGGAAGCAGACACAAAGAAGTACTGCTGTTTTAAGCGCAGCTCCTTGCCCTGGATATGGTTATCGTTGGGGTAAAGCACCTCCACCAGGTTGCGGGCCAGGTTCTCCTGCTCCACCGCTTTGCGGTAATCGCCCCGGTCAAAGGAATCCAGCTGGAACTCATTGATGGGCTCCGCATCCCAGATCATCAGGGAATTGACCACATTGTTCTTATAGCCGACGATGGGCATATCGTAGGGAACCGCCTTCACAGTCTGGCAGCCCTCCTGGATAAACTGGATCCGGCCGTTGGGCAGCATCTCAGAGCGGACATAACCGCCGAATTTTACGGTAAAGGTGTGCTCCGGCCGGCGCAGCTCAAAGGGATAACCGTTCTTTAACCAGTTATCCGGCACCTCTACCTGCGCGCCGTTTTCGATTTTCTGCTTGAACATACCATAGCGGTAACGGATCCCGCAGCCGTAAGCCGCGTATCCCAGGGTTGCCAGGGAATCCATGAAGCAGGCAGCCAGACGGCCGAGACCGCCGTTTCCAAGCGCCGGATCCGGCTCCTGGTCCTCGATGGCGTTCAGGTTAAAGCCCATCTCATCCAGCGCCTCTTTCACCTGCTGATATGCGGACAGGTTGATCAGGTTATTTCCCAGAGCACGGCCCATCAGAAACTCCATGGACATATAGTAAACCATCTTCGGATCTTCTTTGTCGAAGGTCTGCTGGGTAGCCAGCCACTGGTCGATGATCACGTCTTTCACGGTGTAGGAAACCGCCTGGAAAATCTCCTGCTCGGTTGCTTCGGATAATGTTTTTCGGTACAGGGTTCTCACATTGTTTTTCACACTGCTCTTGAAAGCTTCCTTGTCAAACAAAATGTTGCTCATACTTTTTTCACTCCTAATTCTACTTTGTGTCCGTTGATATTCCATTCCTTCTGATATCCGGCAGGCGACTCCTCTGCGATATCCACTGCCAGCACATCTTTTTTCATATCCTCTTTATGGGCTGCAAACACACTGCAAACCTCCTGGTCTGCCTGGTACGTGATCCGGATCTGATCCATCACTTCAAAGCCGGCCTCTTTCCGCATGGTCTGCACCTTGCTGATGATCTCACGGACAAGGCCTTCCTCCAAAAGCTCCGGCGTCAGACGGATGTCCAGCACGACCGTGATGTCATTGCCGCTCTCGGTGGCGAAGCCTTCGGTCTGTGCCACGGAGATCAGCAGATCGTCCTCTGTCAGCACAATGCCCTCTCCCACGCCGGGAAGCGTCAGGGAACCGTTTTTCTGCAGCTCCTCCCACGCGGCATGACCGTCAATCTCTGCCAGCGCGGTCCTGATCTGTCCCAGGAACTTTCCGTATTTCGGACCCACGGTACGCAGCTGCGGCTTGAAGGTATAGGTGGTATATTCACTCACATCCTCTTTGAAGCTGACCTTCTTTACGTTCAGCTCATCCGCGATAATGTCTGTAAAGTACTCCGGCACATGCACCGCAGACTGTACCATCATCTCCGGGATGGGCTGACGGTTTTTGATGCCGGAAGCGTTTCTCGCCGCGCGTCCCAGCACAACGATCTTCAGCACCTCATCCATATTCTTTTCCAGCTCCGGATCGATCCTGCTCTCATCCGCTGTGGGGAAATCGCACAGATGGATGCTTTCCGGCGCGTTTTTATCGATACTGCAGACCAGATTGCGGTAAATATCCTCCGTCATAAACGGAACCATGGGAGCCGCCGCCTTGCAGATGGTCACCAGGGCAGTATAAAGGGTCATATAAGCGTTGATCTTATCCTGCTCCATCCCTTTCGCCCAGTAACGCTCACGGTTTCTTCTCACATACCAGTTGCTCATGTCATCCACAAACTCCTGCAGCTGTCTGGCAGCCTCCGGGATCCGGTAATTGCCCAGGTCATAATCCACAGCTTTGACCACAGAGTTCAGTTTTGACAGAAGCCATTTATCCATCACGGAAAGCTTCTCATAATCCAGAGTATATTTTGTGGCGTCAAACTCATCAATATTCGCGTACAGCACAAAGAACGCATAGGTATTCCACAGGGTTCCCATGAACTTTCTCTGGCCTTCCTGCACCGCCTTGCCGTGGAAACGGTTCGGCAGCCAGGGGGCGGAGTTGATGTAGAAATACCAGCGGATCGCGTCTGCGCCGTAGGTGGCCAGCGCCTCAAACGGGTCTACCGCATTTCCCTTGGATTTGCTCATCTTCTGTCCGTTCTCATCCTGCACATGCCCCAGTACGATCACGTTCTCGTAAGGAGCCTTGTTAAACAGCAGCGTGGACTCCGCCATCAGGGAGTGGAACCAGCCTCTGGTCTGGTCTACCGCCTCGGAGATGAACTGTGCCGGGAACTGCTTCTCAAACAGCTCCTTGTTCTCAAACGGATAATGATGCTGCGCGAAGGGCATGGCGCCGGAGTCAAACCAGCAGTCCAGCACCTCCGGTACCCGGTGCATGTCTTTGCCGCAGTGCGGACATTTGACAGTAATTGCATCGATATAAGGACGGTGAAGCTCTACCGTCAGCGCATCGGGATTGCCGCTCTTTTCTGCCAGTTCGGCGCGGCTGCCGATGGACTCCTGATGGCCGCACTCACACTCCCAGATATTCAGGGGAGTACCCCAGTAACGGTTCCGGGAGATGGCCCAGTCCTGGATATTCTCCAGCCAGTTGCCAAAACGTCCCTTGCCGATGGATTCCGGGATCCAGTTCACCGTGTTATTATTGCGGATCAGGTCGTCGCGGACTGCCGTCTCCTTAATATACCAGGACTCCCTGGCATAGTAAATCAGGGGAGTATCACACCTCCAGCAGTGGGGATACTCATGCTCAAACTTCGGGGCGTCAAATAATTTTCCTTCTTTTTCCAGGTCTGTAAGGATCAGCGGATCGGCTTTCTTTACAAAAACGCCGGCGTAAGCGGTCTCCTCTGTCATCTCGCCCTTGCCGTCCACAAACTGCACGAACGGCAGGTCGTAATGGCGGCCCACATTCGCGTCGTCCTCACCAAAGGCCGGCGCGATATGAACGATACCGGTACCGTCCGACATGGTAACATAATCGTCGCAGGTCACAAAGAAGCCCTTTTTCTTCTGTTTATCCGCCACATCCTTTGCCCAGGGAAACAGCGGCTCATACTCTTTGTACTCCAGATCCTTGCCCTTCATGGTCTCCAGGATCTCATAGGCCTTTACGCCATGTTCCTCATCTGCCAATTTTCCCAGCACCTGATCCAGCAGTTCCTCTGCCATATAATATGTGTAGCCGTCGGCACATTTTACCTTTACATAGCTGTCTTCCGGATTCACACAGAGCGCCACGTTGCTGGGAAGTGTCCAGGGGGTGGTGGTCCAGGCCAGGAAATACGCGTCCTCGTCCGCCACTTTGAAGCGGACGATGGCAGAACGCTCCTTCACGGTCTTGTAGCCCTGGGACACCTCGGCAGTGGACAGCGGGGTACCGCAGCGGGGGCAGTAGGGAACGATCTTGAAGCCCTTGTACAAAAGCCCCTTCTTCCAGATCTGGTTCAACGCCCACCACTCAGACTCAATAAAATCATCGTCATAGGTCACATACGGGTGCTCCATATCCGCCCAGAAACCTACCGTGGAGGAGAAATCCTCCCACATTCCCTTATATTTCCAGACAGACTCCTTACACTTTTTAATGAAAGGCTCCATCCCGTATTCCTCGATCTGCTCCTTGCCGTTTAAGCCCAGCAGCTTCTCCACTTCCAATTCCACCGGGAGACCGTGGGTATCCCATCCTGCCTTACGCGGAACATACTTTCCCTTCATCGTCTGGTAACGGGGGATCATATCCTTGATAACACGGGTCAGGACATGGCCGATATGGGGCTTTCCGTTGGCTGTGGGCGGGCCGTCATAAAACGTATAGGTCTCGCCCTCCTTCCGGTTCTCCATACTCTTGCGGAAGATGTCGTTCTCACGCCAGAACTGCTCCACCTTCTTTTCCCGCTCAACGAAATTCATATTTGTTGATACTTTTTCGTACATCCTGTTCTCCTTACTCACATTTTTTATCACTTACACATTCATCCATCCAGGCAGACTGCGCATCCCATGGCATTTTTTATCTTACAGGAAACTTCGTTTCCCAGTAAAATAAAAAAGCCCTCACCCGAAAAGGATGAGAGCGCACGCTTTCACAAAACCACCTGTTCGAAGTACGCGGCACACAGGCCGGATACCGTTTCCTGTAACGGCGGAAACCCGTCAGCCTCTACACCGGCCCGGCAGGAAATGCCGCCCCGTTTCGAAACTGCAACTCGGAAGGGATCTTCCACTGGAAACTACTGATACCGGCTCACACCAACCCGGCTCGCTGCGACGTTCCTTTCCAGTTTACTGTCTTCGTCAAAGTCTTTTCCTGTTTTCTGATTACAGAACATGCAAATTATAAATATTTTAGCAGTAAATGTCAACCCCGTACCCGGAAAAATACATTTTCTGCAGTTTTTGTGTTGCACAGCCGTAAAAATAGAGTATAATTTTAAGAAAAACGTGTGCCGGCATGTGTTTTTTCTGAAAAAACCGCCCCCGGCATGTGTGTGAAGAGAGGAGTCGGCCGGCATTCCGGCCGGAAAATGAGCATGAGATCACAAAATCTGACACTGTTAACGGACCTGTATGAGATCACCATGATGCAGGGATACTTCAAGACCGGGAACCGGGATATCGTCATTTTTGACGCTTTTTACCGGGAAAATCCCTCCGGCAGCGGCTATGCCATCGCCTGCGGCCTGGAACAGGTCATCGAATACATCAAGAATCTGCAGTTTTCCACCGATGACATCCGTTATCTGGAGAGCCTGCATATGTTTGACGACGATTTCCTGAAATATTTAAGCACCTTTCGCTTTTCCGGCAGCATCTACGCCATTCCCGAGGGAACGGTGATTTTCCCCAGGGAACCCTTTATCAAGGTTGTCGCCCCCATCATGGAGGCGCAGTTAGTGGAGACTGCCATTTTAAATATTATGAATCACCAGAGCCTGATCGCCACCAAGGCAGCCCGTGTCTGTTACGCGGCAAAAGGGGACTGCGTGATGGAGTTCGGTCTGCGCCGGGCCCAGGGGCCGGATTCCGGCATCCTCGGCGCCCGCGCGGCAGTCATCGGCGGCTGCGTCGCCACTTCCAACGTACTGGCCGGACAGGTATTCAACATCCCGGTGAAGGGGACCCACGCCCACAGCTGGATCATGAGCTTCCCGGATGAATACACCGCCTTTAAGACCTACGCGGAGCTCTATCCCAACGCCTGCATCCTGCTGATCGATACATATGACACACTGAAATCCGGGCTTCCCAACGCGATCCGTGTCTTCCGTGAGATGAAAGAATCCGGCAGGGAATTCCGCAATTTCGGCATCCGCATGGACAGCGGCGATCTGGCGTATCTGTCGAAAAAGGTGCGCCGGGCACTGGATGAAGCCGGTTTCCCGGAGGCGATCATTTCCGCCTCCAACGATCTGGACGAATACCTGATCGAGAGCCTGAAGATCCAGGGCGCCACCATCACCTCCTGGGGCGTGGGCACCAGCCTGATCACCTCCAGGGACTGGCCTGCTTTCGGCGGCGTTTACAAACTGGCCGCCATCCAGGCGGAGGACGGCAGCTTCATCCCCAAGATCAAACTGTCTGAAAATACAGAAAAGGTAACCAACCCCGGCAACAAAGAGATCTACCGGATCTACGATAAAGAGACCGGCAAGATCCGCGCCGACCTGATCTGCCTGGCGGACGAGACTTTCGATCCCCGGGAGGACATGGTGCTCTTTGACCCGCACGAGACCTGGAAGCGCACGCGCATCAAGGGCGGCACCTACACCATGCGCAGGCTGTTGGAGCAGATCTTCGACGATGGCAAATGTGTGTATACCTCCCCCTCCGTCATGGAGATCCAGGCCATCTGCGCAAAAGAAAAGCAGACCCTCTGGGATGAAAACATGCGGTTCGTCAACCCGGCCAAAGTATACGTGGATCTGTCGGACAGGCTCTATGACATGAAGCAGAAGGTGTTCAACGAACTGAGTTCCGCCAAATATCACAATGTATAAACCAGGCAGGAGATACTCTCTCCCGGCCCAAAAGAAGCCGGCGGCTTCCCTCTGCAGTACCTGCAGGCGGAAACCGCCGGCTTCTTAAATTGCTTCATCCGGATTCCCCGGTGATCTGCCGGCTTCCGGATCCACAAACTCCGCCAGCATATTCCGGTAAATCTCATTTTCCATCAGATACCCGGTACCATGCTCCGCCCCGTCCACGAAGAGCACCTGCTTCGGCGCCCGGCAGGCTGCGGCCGCCTTTTCGGTCATCTCCACCGGCACCAGGCTGTCCGCTTTTCCGTGGATAAAAAAGACCGGAATTGTATTTGTCTCCATGATCTCCGGGATAGACATCTCCCACAGGGAATAGCGGGCCAAAAGCTTTGCCCAGAGGCCGATGGCCAGCGTCAGCGCCCCTCCCCTGATCTTATAGGTCTGGTGTATTTTCTTCTGAATGATCTCCGCCGGGGAAGAAAAGGCGCTGTCCGCCACGATCCCGCAGACATTCTCCGGCAGCCCGCGCCCCACGGCCATCAGCACCGTGGACGCCCCCATGGAAAGCCCGCCCAGATAAATCCTGATCTCTGGCCCGAACCGCTGCAGGGCGTATTCGCACCAGCGCCTGCAGTCCCGGCTTTCCAGCACGCCGAAACCGATATACTTCCCTTCGCTCTCTCCGGCCGCCCGCTGGTCAATGTGCAGGATATGGTTCCCCGCCTCATAATACACATGGGAAGATGCTGAGAAATCAATCTCCGGGTGCGTCCGGTAGCCGTGGAACATCAGCACGATCCCCTTTGCCCCCGGATGCAGAGTCAGTCTTCCCACTAACTTCAGGCCGTCGTCTGATACGATCTCCACCCGTTCCCGTTCCCGGCTCTCGATCCATCGGATCCCTTCCATAATCTCGTCATGATATTTGTCCCAGGACGTTCCCCGGTAGGAGTCCCTGTCCCTGATATTCAGTTCGTGACCGCGCAAAATAGCAGCCCGGAATCCCACATATCCCATGCCGATCCAGGCTGCCACAATCACGGCCGCAAGGATGATCACAATCTCCATCGCCGCCTCCTGTCTGTAACTGAGTTCTCATTTGTCCGGTTATCCTTCAGAAAGTCAGGACGCTTCCTCTGCCTCCGCCGCGCCGCGAAGATTTTCCGCCTCCTCTTCCATCACGTTCTCCAGACGCTCCATCATATCCAGCACCTGGGACACCTTTTCATAGCCGATCCGGTCCACGATCCTGGAGAAATACTCCTCTAAAATCTTCTGCTGCAGGCGCATTTTCTCCGCCCCGTTTTCAGACAGATAAATATAGGTTCCCTCACTGCCGTCCTCATCATGCTGCCAGTATACATACCCTTTATTCTGCAGGTTCTGCACCATCTTGGACACCCGTGTCATCGGAAGATTCAGCTCCGCACAGATCTCTTTCAGATAAATCTTTGTCTCCAATTTGTAGATCCCCATCCTCCGGGCAAACCTCAGCAATATCATATAGTCGGGCAGCGTGATCTCCGAAAAAACAAGCCCCAGATGGTCGGAATCAATCGAATAACG
Organism: uncultured Lachnospiraceae bacterium; assembly: GCA_944380065.1. Taxonomy (GTDB): domain Bacteria; phylum Bacillota; class Clostridia; order Lachnospirales; family Lachnospiraceae; genus Eubacterium_I. The sequence continues at coordinate 17,300 of CALWGM010000137.1, read as the reverse complement.
CAGATGCATCAGCCGGTTTCCCAGAGCCATCAAATCGTCCTGCTGTAACTGGTCTGTCATAAATCATACCTCCTGAACATTTTGTATTTCACCGGGGGCAAAAACAGATTCTGCTCCTGTCCATTCTATATGCATATCCTGCGTGCATCACGCGAATCCTGCGAAAATGTGGGATGAAGCTCCCGACCAGCCTGACTCATGCATGAAATGTGGAGTGTTTTGAACGCTCCCGATGTTTCATCTGTTAATATATTAACACGCAAATGTTTAGAGAATGTTGATTTATTCTAAAATTTTTATAAAGTTTTACCTGCTCATTTCCCTGGATTTCTGTACACAGGCTCTCTGTCCCTCAATGACTGCGCTCCGGAATCCCATCTTCTCCAGGACAGCTACCGCCTCAATCGTCGTCCCGGCCGGGGAGCAGACCATATCCTTCAGTTCACCCGGATGTTTACCCGTCTCCAGTACCATCTTGGCAGATCCCAGCACCGCCTGGGCCGCAAACTTATAGGCCTGCGCCCTGGGCATGCCGTCGGCAACCGCCGCGTCCGCCATGGCTTCGATCATCATATACACATAGGCGGGAGAGGAACCGCTGATCCCCACCACTGCGTCCATCAGTTTCTCCGGGATGATCTCCGCCTCGCCGAAGCTGCAGAACAGCCGGTACACCTCCTGAAGCTCCTCCTCGGATATCAGCTCATTCCGGCAGAGGGCGCTCATGGAAGCCCCCACCAGCGCCGGCGTATTCGGCATCACACGGATCAGCTTCACCGGTTTTGCGAACACCGCCTGGATCTTCGCGATCGACTGGCCGGCCGCAATGGAAACCACTACCGCATCTTTCTTCATGGCATTGCGGATCTCCGGAATCACCACCGAAAATACGTCCGGCTTCACCGCTAAAAACAAAATATCCGCTTTCGCGCTGACTTCCGTATTGGAAACAGACGCCTGAATACCGAAACGCTCCTTCAGGCGCGCCACGGACGCCTCGCTTTTATCCGCAGCCAGGATATGCTCCCGGTCTGACAGTCCGGAGGATAAAAGACCTCCGATGATCGCGGAGGCCATGTTGCCGCCGCCGATAAAACCAATTACTTTCTCTGACATAAATCGTCGCTCCTTTCCCGGGCAGTTTCCCGAAACGCAAAACAGCCTCAGGAAAGCCACTTCTTCCCTGAAGCTATTCTGGCAAACATCATTCATCCTTAAAAGTCTGTAAAGTTTTTCTCTTTGCGTTTCTCAAGGAAAGCCGTCATGCCCTCCGTCTTGTCATGGGTGGAGCAGGTCAGGCCGAACAGGTTCGCCTCATACTCTACCGCATTTTTGATATCCATATCATAGCCATTATTGATGGCTGCCTTGGCAAGAGATACGGCGTAGCTTGCGTTGCGGGCAATCTTTCCTGCCAGCTTCTTCGCTGCGGCCATCAGCTCCTCCTGCGGAACCACCTTATTCACCAGGCCGATCCGGTATGCCTCCTGGGCGTCAATATTGGTGCAGGCAAAAATCATCTCCTTGGCGCGGCCCATACCTACCAGGCGGGCAAGCCTCTGTGTGCCGCCAAATCCGGGGATAATGCCAAGGCCAGTCTCCGGCTGTCCGAATAAAGCATTGTCGGACGCAATCCGGATATCACATGCCATGGAGATCTCGCAGCCGCCGCCCAAAGCGAATCCGTTCACTGCCGCGATGGTCACCTGACGCATATTCTGCAGCTTGAAGAACGGCTCTGCCGCGCGCATTCCGAATGCACGTCCCTCTGCCCCTGTAAAGTTCACCATCTCAGAAATATCAGCGCCTGCAACAAATGCCTTCTCGCCGGCGCCGGTGAGGATCAGAACCTTGATCTCATCATTTGCCTCGATCTCACCCAGAACCTGGTTCAGCTCCGTCAGCGTCTCGCTGTTTAAGGCATTGAGGGCCTTGGGTCTGTTGATCGTAAGGACGGCGATGGAGCCGTCTACTTCCAGTAATAAATTATTCATGATCTTACCTCCTGATAAAAAACTGCGTTCCAAACGTTAGTCCCATTATACACCAGATATGTTAAAAATGAAACAATAAATTTCGCGCTCTGGACGGATCTCCATGCCCGTGCTATACTTTGGATGCCTGCCGCCGGCGCGGCGGGCATCCCGGACAGTCCGCCTCTGCGGCCGGACTGCCCCGGGATCCATGATTCGCATATTACCGGTTTTGCGAAAAGGAGTTCTCTATGTTACAGGATTTTGATTTTTCAAAAATTACAGAACCGCTGCTGGCCTGGTACGCCGGGCACGCGCGGATCCTTCCCTGGCGGGAACAGATCACGCCTTACCGTGTCTGGGTTTCCGAAATCATGCTGCAGCAGACCCGGGTAGAAGCCGTAAAGCCCTATTTTGAGCGGTTTATGGCTGCTCTTCCATCCATAAAGGATCTTGCCGGCTGCCCGGAAGACCGCCTGCTGAAGCTCTGGGAGGGTCTCGGCTATTACAACCGGGTACGCAACCTGCAGGCTGCCGCCCGGGAGATCATGGAAACTTATCACGGGGAACTGCCCGCGGATTACGGAAAGCTCCTCTCCCTGAAAGGGATCGGCCGTTACACCGCCGGCGCCATCTGCTCCATTGCCTATGGGATCCCCGCTCCCGCTGTGGACGGAAACGTCCTCCGCGTGATCATGCGGGTCTGCGCCGACGATTCCGATATTATGAAACAGTCGGTAAAAAACCGGGTGGAGCAGACGCTCCTGCCGGTGATCCCGCCAGACCGCGCCGCCGCGTTTACCCAGGCGCTGATGGAACTGGGCGCCACCGTCTGTCTCCCAAACGGCGAACCCAGATGCCCGGAATGTCCCTGGGCTTCCTTCTGTGAAACAAAAAAGCAGGGGATCGCTGACCGGCTTCCCCGGAAATCCAAAACCGCAAAGCGCAGGATCGAGGATCACACGGTCCTGCTGATCCGGGACGGGGAAAAAATCGTCCTCCAGAAGCGCCCCCCGCGCGGCCTCTTAGCCGGGATGTACGAGTTTCCTCATCCCCGTGGCCGGCTGACAGAAAAGGAAGCCCTGCAGGCGGTCCGCGATCTGCGCCTGCACCCGCTCCATATCCGGAAGCTTGCCGACGCCAGGCATATTTTTTCCCATGTGGAATGGCATATGAGCGGATATATGATCCGCGTGGATTCCCTGACCCGGGATTCATCCGACATGCTGTTTGTAGAGCTTCAGGACGCCCGGGCACATTATCCCATCCCCTCCGCCTTTGCGGCCTACACCGATTATCTGTTTTCCGCACAGCAAACGGAGGATTAGGAAGCAGGAGGCTGCCGGCAGCGGGAGATACATCCGGGCAGTGGCAACACAGCCCTCCCGGACACAAAGAGGAAGCCGATGCAGGGGCACCGGCTTTACATGAAAAAGATTTATGAAAAGAATCTGTCTTGCGTTATTTCAGCTTCTGTTTGTAGTATAAATGGCACTTGTGTCTTTGTTGTGTGATGTTTTTGATCAAATTTTGAACAGAGTTTGAACATTCTGTAAACAACCGGCCCCCGCAGCCAATCCCCCCGCCGAGGTCTGCCGCCAGAAAACCATCATCAAAAAATCACACATATTTTTCAAAGAAAAGATACTCTTTCCCCGGAAAATAGTATATAATATTTTTAATATCATTATGGAGACCATACTGCAGGCTGCTTCTTACAGCCTGCATAAAAATGAGGGATTTTATGAAATTACTGACGATAACGGTTCCCTGCTACAATTCACAGGATTATATGCGCCGCTGCATCGATTCTCTGCTTCCCGGCGGCGATGACGTCGAAATCATTATTGTGGACGATGGCTCCACCGACAGCACCGGAAAAATCGCAGATGAGTATGCCGCGGCATATCCTGCCACCGTGCGCGTGATCCACCAGAAAAACGGCGGCCATGGAGAGGGCTTAAACACCGGCATCCTCCACGCCACCGGCCTGTATTTCAAAGTGGTGGACAGCGACGACTGGGTAGACCCGGAGAGCTACCGCGAGATCCTGCACACCCTGCGCAGCCTGTGCAGCGGAGGCTGTATGCTGGATCTGATGATCAGCAACTTTGTCTACGAGAAGGACGGCTCCAAACACAAAAAGGTCATGCGGTACAACCGCATCCTCCCCAGGAATCAGCTGTTTGACTGGACGGAGACAAAGAATTTCAAAATCGGGAAGTATATCCTCATGCACTCTGTCATCTACAGGACGCAGCTGCTGCGCGACTGCCGGCTGGTTCTGCCGAAGCACACGTTTTATGTGGATAACCTGTTTGTCTATGTCCCGCTTCCCTATGTGAAAACCATGTATTATCTGGACGTGGACTTTTACCACTATTATATCGGCAGGGAAGACCAGTCCGTCAATGAACATATCATGATCCAGCGCATTGACCAGCAGATCGCCGTCAACAAGCTGATGATCGATGCCTACGACCTCTGGAAGATCAGCAACCGCCATCTGCGCCATTATATGCTGAACTATCTGGAGATCATTACCGTCATCTCCACCGTCATGCTGATCAAGTCCGGGACAGAGGAAAATCTGGCTAAGAAACGTGAACTCTGGACTTACATAAAGGAAAAGGATATCCGTCTCTTCCATTATCTGCGCAACCGCATGATGGGGCAGACGCTCCATCTGCCGGGCAAGGGGGGGCGCGGGATTTCCCTGACCCTGTATAAGATCTCCCAGAAGGTCATTGGGTTTAATTAGAGCGGATCACAGAAGGTGAAGTTTCCTTAAAACACATCCGAAAACAGCCGTGCATGTTTGCAGACAGCAAACATACACGGCTGTTTTCTCAGGACGCCCCCAGCAGCACCGCCATAATCGGTATCGTAATCAGGGATACCAGCGTGGAGATGACCACCCCAATGGACGCCGCCTTATTCTGCCTCGGATAAGGCGCGCTCCCCATGGCAACCAGGGATGCCACCGGCATGCCTGCGCCAATGGTGCAGATACTGATGATCGCAGGATCGTCTGTCCACAGATGCATGAACGCCCAGACAATCAGCGGCAGCAGCCCCAGACGGATGGGAAGCATCGGCCAGATCCCCTTTTCTGTCCTGATCTCCTTCAGGGAAGCCGCCGCCATGGAAGAGCCAATGATGATCATGGACAGGGGCGTGGTAATATCGCCGATAAAGCCCACACAGGAATAGAAAATATCCGGCATCTGCAGATTGGTAAAATAAATCACCAGCGCAGCCACCGACGCGATAATGCCGTTGTTGATCAGGCTCCGCACACTGACCTTCATCTTCTCCAGATTATGAGCTTCAATGGCCGCATCCTTCTGGAAATAGTATAACGCCAGCGTAAAAAACAGGATATTAAACGGCATATTAAAAATCGTGATATAAAAGATGGCGCTGTCCCCGAACAGGGCCTGTACCACCGGATAACCCATAAAGGTGTTGTTGGAAAAGATAAACATACACATATAGGTTCCCCGCAGGTGCGCCGGTACCCTCATGATTTTCGTAATGATCCGCGCCAGCACCGGGAAAATGCAGTACATAACGATCCCGGCCAGAAAAAGCTTTAAAACCATCTGGGGATCATCCCGGGGCACAGTAGAAATACTGTTCAGGATAATGCACGGACAGGTGATCTGCACGATCATCGCGGAAATTTTCGCGTTGACCTCCCTGTTCAGGATCCCTTTTTTAAACAGATAAAATCCAAGCAGCATCGCAAGCAGCAGCTTGCACATGGTAGTTACGATAATCATTTTCTCATCTCCCGCAGATTCTGATCTTTTGGCTTTCAAAACCACAACTTATATAACTGGTCTTACCAGCCGTACCCTATCATAGCACAGGCCGGCGCAAATGTCACCCCTGATTTCTTCACAGTTTTTTCACAGAAAATCTTTCCTTTCCGGTAAATCTGTATAAATATTCTGTCCCCGTTTCCAAAGCTGTGATATACTGTGGATATCCGGCCTCATCAAACGCAAAGGAGGATTTTCCATGAAAAAATTTGTCAGAGAATTCAAAGAGTTCGCCCTGAAAGGCAACATGATGGATCTTGCCATCGGTATGATCATCGGCGCCGCTTTTACTTCCATCGTCAACTCCCTGGTGAACGATATGATCAACCCGTTCCTCGGGCTGTTTACCGGGCAGATCGACTTTTCCAACCTGTTTCTGTCACTGGACGGAACGGAATACGCTACGCTTGAAGCTGCGGAGGCCGCAGGCGCCGCCGTCATCAAATACGGTTCCTTCCTGTCCAACGTGATCAACTTTATCATCATGGCGCTGGTGGTATTCCTGATCGTAAAATTCATCAACAAAGTGCGCAGCGGTTTTGTACATACCCCGGAACCGGCGGCTGCCGAGCCGACCACAAAAGTATGTCCCTACTGCCAGACAGAAATCAGCATCAAGGCCACCCGGTGTCCTCACTGCACCTCCCATCTGGATGACGCCCGGTAGGCTGTTTCCAGCCGCCCGGCCGCAGCGGTTTTTTGGCATAAAACAGGGGCTGCAGGACACATCTTTTTTGTGCCCCGCAGCCCCTGCCGCATCTTACCTATATTTTCTCACAATGGCTTCCATCTGATCCCACTTCTGTTCCATGTCCTCTACCAGTTTCAGCTGTGTCCGGCAGCGGTCCAGATTATGGCCGTCCCTGTGGATCTTGAAATAGACGTCTCCCTCCAGATAATCTGTCAGGAACCGCATCCCGCACTCGAAGGTCATAACCTTTGCCCCCATGGGCAGCAGGCTGATCTCAAAATCGGTCAGTTTTCCCCCGCATCCCCTGAGGAACGCCTCCGTATAGGCCTCAAAAAATCTCAGATCACAGGAAACTTTGGAGAGATCCCTCTCGTCCTCCAGGGCTGTGCTGGCCCCGAAACGGATGGAATCGCCGAAATCATTCATGGCCAGCCCCGGCATCACCGTATCCAGGTCGATCACGCAGATGCCCTTTCCCGTCTTTTTATCCATCATAATATTGTTCAGCTTGGTATCATTGTGCGTCACCCGCAGCGGAAGCTTCCCCGCGTCCTGAAGCTCAGAAAAGCAGTTGGCCACATCTTCATGATCCAGCACAAACTGAATCTCCTTCTGAACTGCTGCCGCGCGCCCCAGGGGATCTTCCTTTACAACCTCCAGGAACCTGGCAAAGCGCGCCCGTGTATCATGAAACCTCTCAATCGTCTCGTGCAGCGTCTCTGCCGGATAATCCGCCAGCAGCCGCTGAAAGTTGCCGAAGGCAAACCCGCTGGCAGCAAACAGTTCCGGCGTGTCTGCCTGTTCATAGCAGAAGGTATCCGGAATAAAATAATAAATCCTCCAGTATTCCCCGTCCTCATCCCGGTAATAGGCCTTCCCGTCCTTCGCCGGAACCACATTCAGCGTCTCCCGCATGGGATCGCCGCCGTTTTCCACAATCTTCTCTTTCAGATATGCGGTCACATTCTGAATATTCTCCATCAGCTCTTCCGGCTTTTGAAATACATTCCGGTTCATCCGCTGAAGGATCACCTTCTGTCCGTCCTCCAGTTCTGCCAGATACGTGTCATTGATATGCCCGTTCCCATAAGGATTTACCGAGCGGATCTCTCCATCCACCTGAAAATGGCCGATGATCTCTCTGCAGTCTGCTGCCATACATTCCCTCCCACTGCCGCTGTCTGTTCCATCCACAGCAGCCCGTCATTACTCTCTTCTATGTAATGTAAACGTTCCTCTGGCAACAGTCAAGATTTTTTTACATTTTCAGACAAAATGAATAGCTCGCCCGATTCTTTTTTCTCTCGGACGAGCTATCAATGAATTTCCAGTAATTTCATGCTCTACACCTTCGCTTTCTCAGATTATGAAGTTAATCTTAAGTTTTCTTTGGACCGTACCTCCTGTTGTAGATTTGGTTTTGAGTAGTTTACTTACGTGTACGTTGGACTGTACCTCCTGTTATAAAATTTTAGGTGGCAACTTATCTTCCCATTGGACTACCCTCCATATAAAATTACCGTGCAATCGAATCGAATTAACTTAACGTTCTCTCTTGTCTCTCTGGAATAAACTTCCTGTATTTGTGTTAGTAGTTCGTTTCTCTTGTTGGTATTATAATACTGCACCGCCCGGGATTTGTCAATACTTTTCTGGAAATTTTTTTATATCTTTTTCTATTGTCAAAAAATTCAGAAAACTCTTCTCTCTCTGGCTCTCCCGTCTTTTTCAGATCCCTGTAATATCAAACGCCGGGATGAAACTTTCCGACGCAGTCTCCCCCTCCTGGATAAACCCGTTTTCCACGCCGGTTTCAATGGCATAATCCACCACGGAATCGTATTCCTCCTGTGTCAGTTTCCGGCCAAGCTCCGGATATGCCTCCCCCACTCCCGGCATGGGCGTATACTGGTTCAAAATGCTGATATAGATCTGATCCCCGTAGGTCTCATAGAGATAACGGATCACCTCTTTCGAGGCCTCTGTCTGTCCGGGAAGCACCAGATGGCGCACGATCACACCGCGCAGCAGCCTGAGATTCTCCTCCCCGCCTGCTCCTTTTGGGGCATCGGTCTCCTGCATGCCGCAGCCGCCGGATCCCGGCGCGTTTTCTTCCTTTCCCCGGACAGCAAACACCGGCCGTCCCGCCTGCCTCACCATCTCCGCCAGCGCAGCCTTCGCCGCCTGCGGATAATCCGGGGCAGAAGAATATCTCTTTGCCAGCGCCGGATCCAGATATTTCAGATCCGGGAGATAAATATCCACCAGCCCTTCCAGCAGTTTCAGCGTCTCCACTTTTTCATAACCGCTGCTGTTATAAACCACCGGAATCTTCAATCCCTGGCTTTTCGCCGTTCTCAGAGATTCTGCCACCTGCGGCACAAAATGGGCAGCGGTAATCAGATTGATATTCCACGCCCCCTGCCCCTGCAGTTCCAGAAAAATCTCCGCCAGCCGCTCTGCCGAAATCTCTTTTCCCACACTGCCCTCCGCAATGGGACGGTTCTGACAGTACACGCATCCCAGGCTGCACCCCGAAAAAAAGACGGCTCCCGAGCCGTCCTCCCCACTGATGCAGGGCTCCTCCCAGTAATGCAGCGCCGCCCGGGCCGCCCGGATCCGGTCGCTGCTCCTGCAGAACCCCAGCTGTCCCGCGCTGCGGTCCGCATGGCAGTTCCTGGGACAGAGCGTGCAGTCTTTCCTCCATGATTTCAGATCTGCCATCTGCATTCCATCCTCCTTATGCCGTTTCATAATGGCTGTCCGGCAGTCCCTGCTGAATAATCTCCAGGAACTTTCCCACTTCCCGCCAGGCCCGCCGGGACTCCGGCATCACCAAAAGCGCCATCTGGAATACATGAAACATTCCCTCGTAAATACTGAGCCGCACCTTACATCCAGCTTTCTTTGCCTTTTCCGCCACCAGCTCTGAATCACTCAGAAGCATCTCATAGCTCCCCACCTGGATCAGCATGGGCGGAAAGCCCTCAAAATTCCCGTATAACGGTGAAATATACGGATCTGTGGGATCATTGGTCCCGATGTAATCCCGGTTAAAAATCAGACTGTCCAGGGTTTTCCCGAACACCGGATCCTTGCGGAAATTGAAGCGGTAGGAAGCTCCCGACTGTGTCAGGTCCGTCCAGGGGGACATGGCCACGATCCCCGCCGGCAGCTTCCGCCCCCGGTCTTTCAGATACATGCAGAGCGCCATGGCCAGCCCGCCTCCGGCGGAATCTCCCGCCACGACGATCTTCTCCTCGCTCCATCCATTTTCCAGCAGCCAGTCAAACGCCTCCGCCACATCCTCCAGCGCCGCCGGGTAGGGATCCTCCGGAGCCACCCGGTAGTCCGGCGACAGGACAGGAATCCCATGTCCCAATTCGCTGTAAAATCCGGCAAAACTCCGATAGATATTGCGGAACCTTCCCACATAACCGCCGCCATGGATCTGGAAAATCACCATGCTGCTGTTCTTCTGTTCCGGTTCCAAAAGCTCCATCCGGTAATGTTTCTGCTCAATCACGCTCAGAGAATAGCCGTCCGGGACCTTCCACTCCGGCTCGTTCAGCTTCTTGCGCAGTTCGCCGTTTTTCAGCTTCCGCCCGATCAGGTTATCCGCATGAACCCTGGCGATGATTTCCCGCACCACTCTCCCGCGGGGTGTATTCTCAAACTGAGGCATACCGTTCACTCCTCATTTTTTCTATCTTTTACAAAAAACACCATTCCGGCCTCCTATACATGGAAACGCCGGTACAGCTCATCCCTGGCCCGCTGTCCGCCGATGATCATCGTCCCTGCAAATACCAGGATGGCCAGAGCCATGGTGACGCACGGCAGGATCAGACTGGCGGAAAAGCCAAAATAATACAGCACAAACGGTCCTGCCGCCAGCGCGATCATCAGAATCTCCAGCGGAATATAGCTCTGCCAGTTCCTCCGGTTGGCGATCATCAGGATCACAATGGCCGCATCCATCAAAATCAGCGACCCCGGCAGCACATAATCCAGCGACCAGCCATGAAATCCGGTCTCCAGGTCGATCAGAAGCAGCACCGCCACCCCCAGCAGTGTCTGCAGGATCATCTTCAGCCGATAGCCGATATGCATCTGGATCGACACTTTGAGGGTCACATACCCATAGGCAAACAGACCGGCCATGATAATGACCCAGCCCGGTTTCCCTCCTACGGCAGCATTGATTCCGATCAGGATCGCCTCTGCCACGATAGCTGCGAACAGGTATATACTCAGCGCCCGCTGCATTTTCTTAATTCCTCGTTCCGCAAATCCATAGGGGTAAATCTGCCGGCATTCCATTCCTTCTGTGGGCTCTACAATGCACTTGCACAGAGGACAGACCGATACCGGATCCAGCAGCTGCACCCCGCAGTTCCAACATTTACTCATAATACACACCATTGCTTTCTATCGTCACTGAAATCCCCTGCGCCGCCAGATAGCGGAAAAACGCCCGCTGCAGCTTCGTATCACGGAAAGTAGAGGTAATCGTAGCTGTCAGCATATTGTTATAGGAGCTCAGCGACATCTTCACATTCTGCCCCTTGGAACGGGACAGAAGCACGCCGAATGTCTCCACATACTCCTGATATTCCGGAGCCACCTCGATCTTTCCCAGATTGGTGACTGTGGCTGTATTCGCCTTGGCGTGCATGTTATAGATCCCCTTCAGCCCCGGCTTTTTAAACACCAGCGGGATCGTCCGCAGGATCATGATCTGCTCTCCGGTCACGTTATAGGAAAAAATCTCCTCCAGACGCTTTTTGTTGATCTGCTCCCGGAGCGAATCCCGCACCTCTGACAGCACCTCCTCAAACGGCTGGTTTTCCTGCCTGGGCAGGAAGGAAGCCGTCACCATCACGAAAAAGTTTTTCGTCGTCACAGAATGGAAATAGGGGCGCAGGTTCACCGGCACACTGATGGAGATCGGCCGCTTCGACGGCATCCCCTTCAGGTAGGTCTGATAGACCGACCAGACAAACACAGAGACCAGATATTCGTTGATCGTCGCGCCGCAGGCCTTGGCTGCCCGCTTCAGCTCATCCACAGGCATATACCCGGAGATAATGCCCATCTTTCCGGTGGGGAACTGCACTCCCTTCAGTATATAGGCCTTCCCGGATTTATATCCCTTGGTCAGCTTTGTTTTTTTGTAATTGGCCAGGAAGCTGTCCTCCGTGTTCAGGGAGGTATGGCTGCTGAGCCTGTCCGCATATTTTTCCCGCAGCTCCGGATGCACCAGGCGCAGGTACTGATACGCCAGCTCCTTCAGAAAATACAGGGCCCCCGTACCGTCCGTCAGCACATGGAACACTTCCAAATTGATCCGCCGCTTATAATAGGTTACCCGGAACAGATAACTGCGGTTCCTGTTTTCCTGGATATACTGGCAGGGATACGTATTCTCCTCCACCACCCGCGGCGAACGTTTGCCGTTCTCCTCAAAATAATACCAGAACATCCCCTGGCGCAGACGGCAGTTGAAGATCGAGAACTTCGGCAGGACAATATCCAGCGCCTCCTGCAACTTTTCCTGCTCAATCTCTTCCTTCAGCGTAATGCTCACACGGTATACGTTGCTCATGCCCTCTCCGGCAATCACAGGGAACAGATGCGCCGTATTGTCCAGCTTCCCCCATTTCACTTCGTGTGAGCCGTCATAAGACTGCTCCGGCTCTCCGGTGGTATTCACATATAGTTGCTGTAATTTTCCTTTTTTCTTTCTTCGATTTCCCATATTTCCAGTATAGCCCATAAAACGGATTCTTACAATGCGAAATTTTTATTGCGGCCGTCACGGTAAACGCATGTTGCTGTTCACTCCGTTCACAGATACCGCCGGATTCCCACCCGGATCCTTCCCTTTTTCGTCTCATTGAGGAATCCCGAGAAAATAAATTTTCCGAAGCCGCGCACCGAAACCACATCCCCTGCTTTCAGAACGCCGCTGTTGTTTTCATACTGCCTGCCGCCTACAAAGATCCGCTTCGCCCGGAACAGCTCGATGCTCTGGCTGCGGGACAGCTGAAAAACCTTCGCCACCACAGCGTCGCAGCGGCTGGAGCTGACCACCAGCTCCTCCTCCGAAAACTGCGGCCTGGCCGCCTCCGGGCATTGTTTCGTGATCTCACAGGAAACCCCTGTGTGCTTCACCCGGTCCAGATGCTGGCTGAGATACCCCGCCATGGCGTCCTCGCAGAACACATAGCCTGTATTGTCCCGGACAATAATATCCCCCAACACATCCCGTTCAATGCCCAGATGCATAAACGCACCTAAAAAATCCCGGTGAGTCAGCTCATCGGCGAACTTTTTCGCCAGCGGTTTTACCGTCAGGCAGCTGATGGGAAAAGGTTCTTCGTAGCCCAGCATCTCCTCTGACCCGAACCGCAGCATCCGCCGTTCGCACTCCTCCCCGCCGCCGTACAGCGTCCAGTCCACAAAGGACAGCTCCTGCTCCATCTCAAAAACGAGCGCCTGGTCCGCCGGGCTCAAAAACCCTGTAAACGTATATACATTGGTCTGATAACAGCGGTTTGCCAGATCCAGGATCCGCCGTTTCAGAATCTCATCTTCCTGCATAGATACCTCCCTGTCCCTGCAGTCGTTTTTTCCCCGGCTCCTGCCGGGAAATCGCCGCATCCGCGACCGGACTGCAGCATACCAAAATCCCCGGCGGAAAACCGCCGGGGAACATTCCGATCACTCTTATTTGTTTGACTTTGCCTCACGCTCTGCCTGAAGACGCGCTTTTTCCTCTTTGCGCTCATTCCAGAGTCTCTCTGCGGTAGGCGCCCATGCTGCGGCATAGGGTTTGGTCTTTGCGGTCAGCTCTTCTACCGGTTCCTCCGCCTGCATATCTGTGGAGTGTGCGCCGGAAGCCTTTACCATCTCCTCGATGCGCTCCGGGTTCTCCAGCATCGGGCAGGGCTGCAGCATGTTCTCATTGAACGGCATGTTGTCATGATACTGCATAAACAGCGGCTGCTGCAGACACTCTAAGAAGGATTTCTCACGGATATTGGCTCCGGAGTAATGGATGAACACGCAGGGCTCCACATCACCGTTAGGGTTGATATGCAGATAGTTCTTGCCGCCGGCGATACATCCGCCTACGAACTCCGCGTCATTCTGGAAATCCAGGGTAAACAGCTTGATGGGGCAGTGTCTGCTGCGGATAAAGCGCACACGCTCTACCATGTATTCACGCTGCTCCGGTGTCAGGAGAAGATCTGTGCTGGCGTCTTTTCCAACCGGCATATAGTGGAAATACCAGGAAAGGATCGCTCCCTTGTCAACCAGCATCTGCAGGAACTCATCGGAGGTAACCACCTTGTAGTTCTTGCTGGTGTAGCAGATGGAGGTACCGTAGATCAGACCGTACTGCTTCATCAGATCCATGGCATGCATGACCTGCTCAAACACACCTTTTCCGCGGCGGTCATCGTTGGTCTCCTCATATCCCTCTACAGAAAGAGCGAAGGAGATATTGCCCAGTCTCTGAACCGTCTTGCAGACTTCCTCGTCGATCAGGGTACCGTTGGTGAAGATGTGGAACGCGCAGTCGTTGTGCTTCTCTGCCAGCATCATAATATCTTTTTTACGAACCATCGGCTCGCCGCCGGTCATAATGAAGAAATGGATTCCCAGCTCTTTTGCCTCTGTGATCACACGGTCCAGCTCCTCATTGGTCAGATTCAGCTTGTGGCCGTACTCTGCCGCCCAGCATCCGGTACATTTCAGGTTGCAGGCGCTGGTAGGATCCATCAGGATGACCCACGGCACATTGCAGCCATATTTCTCCCGGTTCTCTTTTACCTTCTTGAATCCGGTCAGACCTGCCTCAAAGCCCAGGTTCAGCACATGGGTCTTTACCAGATTGGGATGCAGGTTGTCAAATGCATCGTAGATCTGCTGGGTCCACTTGCAGTTGGGATCCCCCAGAACCTCGTCTGCATTCTCCCAGAAATAATCCGGGAAGTTCTTGCCGGCGATCTTGCGCGCCATATGCATTAATTTGACAAGATTCTCTTCTTTATTTTTATTGATATATTTGTAAACACCGTTAAACGCCAGTTCAAATGATTTTCTTGCAGCGGCATGTTTGAAATCTGCCATGTTTCTTTCCTCCTGTCTGTAAACCTTATAATACCGATCTGTCCGGACTGCTTAAATGGTATCCTTGTAGTTCGTATAGCCCTTCTTCTCGAAATGATGCGCGTTCCAGAGAGCGTCTGCATGGGGCGCCCACTCTTTTGCGTAATCCTCGCATTTGCCGCACAGATGCTCTACGGTCTCCGGGGACTGTAAATCTGTGGACTTGGCGCCGGTCTCATGTACCATCTGCTGCAGCTTCTCCGGGTTCTCCAGCATCGGGCAGGGACGGAGATGGTTGTCATTGAACGGCTGGCCATCTCTGTATGCCATGAACAGCGGCTGCTGCAGGCATTCCAGCAGAGTATTCTCACGGATGTTGGCTCCGGAGTAGTGGATGAATACGCAGGGCTCCGCGTCGCCGTTGGCGTTGATATGGAAGTAGTTCCGTCCGCCGGCGATACATCCGCCTACAAACTCTCCGTCGTTCTGGAAGTCAAGCAGCATAATCTCTTTGCCGCCCTCCCATCCGCGGACCTCACGGATCCTCCTGTAAATGTACTCTCTCTGCTCCATGGTGGGCATCAGCTCCACATCCGCCTCATTTCCAACGGGCATATAGTGGAAGTACCATGCGTAACGGCATCCGTGCTCGATCATCAGATCATAAAACTCATCGGAGGTAACCGCATCCATATTCTTTCTGGTATAACATACGGAAGTACCGAAGAACAGGCCGTATTTTTTCATCAGATCCATGGCTGCCAGTACCTTCTGGAAGATACCCTGGCCGCGGCGTCCGTCATTTGCCTCTTCAAATCCCTCTAAGGATAAGGAGAAGGAGAAGTTTCCTAATTTCTGTACTTCTTTACAGAACTCCTCGTCGATCAGTGTTCCGTTGGTGAAGCTGTGGAACTCACAGTCGTTGTGCTTCTTCGCCAGCTTTAAGAGGTCAGCCTTGCGCACCAGCGGCTCTCCGCCGGTAAACATATAGAAGTATACGCCCAGCTCCTTGCCCTGTGTCACAATGCTGTCCATCTCGTCATATGTAAGGTTCAGCTTATGGCCATATTCTGCGGCCCAGCAGCCGGTACATCTCAAATTGCACGCGCTGGTGGGATCCATCAGGATCAGCCAGGGAATGTTGCACTGATGCTCTTTTCTCTTGGCACGGATGGTTTTGGTGCCATAGAAAGCGGCCTCAAACCCCAGGTTCAATGCTGTCATTTTAGCCACATGGGGATCCAGCTCATCCAGCATTCTGTTTACGAACTTCATCCATTTATTATCCGGATCCTGGATCATCTTCCTGACGGTCTCATACGCTTCCGGTTTAAAATTATCTCCCATAAACTTCTGCGCCAGATCTGTGATCTGAAGCAGACCCTTCTGTCTGTCTTTGTTCAGTCTCTTTAACGCAATATCAATCGCTGCACTGAACGCTTTTCTCTGCATCGTATGTGATAAACTTGCCACGGTAATTTCTCCTTTCTTTATATCCAACCCTCTGTTGTTTCTTACAACGCTGTCGTCTTTTTTACTTTTGTCTTTTTTCCAACACTTTGTTGCATTTTCTACTCTTGTATATTATAATTCGGAGATGGAAAATATCAACCGACAATTTCATTTTTTGTGTCAATTTTCCTACAGTGTGAAGTTTTTGTGTTGGAAAAGTGACAAAAATGTGTAAGATTGGGCGTTACCGCCCACGGACTGTCCAGGAAGGAGATTTTTATGGCAACTGACCGCCGCACCAAATATACGAAAACCGTGATCCGCCAGGCACTCTTTGACCTGCTGCAGGAGAAACCCATCAATAAAATCACCGTCACAGACGTCTGCAAGCTGGCAGACATCAACCGCAGTACCTTCTACTCCCATTATGAGGATGTCTACGCCCTGCTGGCCTCCATCCAGAATGAACTGTTTGAAAATGTAGTGCTGACCCTGACCACAGAGAACTGGTTTGAGGAGGTGCTGCAGCTGGTGGATCAGAACAGGGATCTCTGCCAGGCTCTCATCGGCCCCCACGGGGATTCTTCCTTTATCCGCCAGCTGATCTATCTGGGCTATGACAACAGTATGAAATTCTGGAAAAAGATGTATCCCAACGCCTCCCCGGAGACGCGGGATTATGCCTACGCCTTTGTCTCCAACGGTGTCATCGGCATTCTGGAAAACTGGGTCTGCAGCGGATACAAGCTGGGCATTGACGAGGTGGGAAAAATCCTCATGGGACTGACCATGCAGGGACTGAATTATATGAAGGCCCCCGAGGATCCGGAGGCATTTCCCCGGAAGGATACGAAGATCCTGTAGGGGAAGAAAGGAGGGCATCGCCGCATGGACGATGCCCTCTTATCATCTACTCATTTTCTGTCTGAAATTCACACTCCCGGCGTGGTGCCCATCCAGTGGCCATTACGCCTTCCTCCGAATCCTGTTCTTTCTCTGCTGCATCCGTACAACTACAGGTACACGCTTCCTGCTGCTCTTTATCAGACACTGCCCTGTCGTCCGTCTCAGCGCCATCCACCTGCTCATCTGTTGCTGCTTCCTCCGGTTTCTCCGGCTCCGCCATCCAGCGCCCGGAAACCCGGGTGATATTGCCGATAAACTCTGCCAGCCCGTCGGAAATCTGCTCCTTCGTCAGACGCCACTCCCAGTTTCCTCCCAGGGTGGACGGGAAAT
>CALWGM010000136.1 GCA_944380065.1 uncultured Lachnospiraceae bacterium | reverse complement strand
CTTTTGTGGACGGCGCAGCCCATGCCGCGGCCGATTATGTGACCAGCCCGACCCGGTTCGGCGTACCCAAGTCTGCCGTATCCTACATTCAGCAGACCCGGCGCCCCAACCGCTATATCATCGACTTTATCTTTGAAAACGCCAGGAAAATGGACAGCCTGGATCTGATCTTAAAGGAGCCGGGCATGTACCGGATGATCGAGAATACCATCAGGAGAAATGTAGAGAATATCTACATCACCTCCTCCGTCCCCTACCGGATGGAGATTTCCAGCGCCGCGTCCGGCAAGGCTTCCGGTCTGAAATACGTCCTGGATCAGCTGGAACTGACCCCGGAGCAGACGGTCGCTTTCGGCGACGGCGATAACGACGCTCCCATGCTCCAGTTTGCCGGAACCGGTATCGCAGTCAAAAATGCATCCCAAAGCTGCAGAGAGAGTGCGGATATGACGCTAAAACTGTCAAATCAGGAGGACGGCGTGGCAGATTATCTGGAAAAATGTCTGTAGCCCCTGTCTCCTGCGGCAGATCTGCCGCTCTGGCACAGATGCAGCAACGATGGCGCAGTACCCAAAAAGGCTCTGCGCCATCGTTTTTCCTTTCCGCCGTCTCAATCCCACTGTTTCATGAACACAGAAAATCTATTTTGCCAGATACATCTTATACGTTTTGATCTCAAAGGGATGCACCGAAACAGAAATCCGGTTTCCCTCCACCGCCTCCCCGCTGTCATGCTCCAGCAGATTGCAGGGAACGATCCTTTTTACCGGGAATTCTGACTCCAACACTGCCCGGCCGTGACCGCCGCGGCACTCATGCATCCGCACGATCAGGCACTCCTCATCCTCCGCCTTTTTGACCACATCGATCTGTATACAGTCTCCGGAAACTTTCACCAGCCGGCGGGTATCCCGGAATTCTCCGGGCACAGCCTGCGCAGGCAGATTCAGACGGTTGGCTTCTTCGATCGTACCGCCTTCTGTCACACTTCCCCTGTGCGGATACAGCGCATAGGTAAACTCATGTTCTCCCATATCCGCAGAAGTGTCCGGATGTTTGGCGCTCTTTAACAGGCTCAGCTTCATGGCATGCCCTTTGATGCTGTACCCATATTTGCAGTCATTCAGCAGACTGACGCCGTATCCTGTCTCGGAAAGATCCGCCCATTTGTGGCCGCAGACCTCAAAACGCGCCCAGTCCCAGCTGTTATTCCAGTGCGTGGGGCGTTCCACATGACCGAACTGGATGTCATAGGTGGCTTTTGTGGAGCGGACATCGGTATAAAAAGCCGCCTTTAACAGCCTGTGATCTTCATGCCAGTCCACAAGGGTCCGAAAATCAATCCGCCGGGAATCCCGGTACACAGTCATATCCTGCACGACCCTGGATTTCCGGTACCGGTATGTAAAACGGATTACGGCCTTCAGCCCGCCTTCCGCCACGATTTCCGGCGGACAGCAGACGGCCATTGTCTCCATCTTCTGGGTGTAGTACAGATCAATATCCCACGCATCATAATTCATGGGTTTATCTTCATAAACCTCCAAAACGTTGCCCTTTTCCCCCTCTTTCAGGACAGAACGGGCTGCCTCCTTATCATACAGGCGGATGAGCTGCCCTTCCTCATTCCAGAGAATGGAATAAAAAGGCGTCTCGATCCCATGATCCAGGACAGAAAACGCTTTCCCCGGCTCCGTTTCCCCGCCCGGAACAAATGTGATATGTTTCACTGCAAACGGAGTGATATCCATCCGCACATCATAGCCGTTCTCTGTCTGCTGGGCTTTCAGAGGCTGTCCGTTTTCATCCCGGAACGAACCACAGCCATCCGTCCCGATCCGCACCAGTTCCTCACCGCCGAAGCTGTTGACGGAAAAGACGCCATAACGATGTTCCTTCCGTTCCGTCAGTACGGCCAGCATCCGGTTCCTGGTACGGTCAGCGCGCTCCTCTGCCATCCGGTAATTGACTCTGGAATCTTCGTATACTTCATGGATCGAAGAGCCCGGGATAATGTCATGGAACTGGTGCAGCAGCACACATTCCCAGCTCTCATGCAGTTCCTTTGCAGGATAGGCTTCCCCCAGGGCATACGCCGTCGAAGCCAGCCATTCCGCCTGCGCCAGTTTCTGTTCCATACGGCGGTTGGTTTTTTTATTATACGCCTGGGAAGTATAAGTTCCCCGGTGATATTCCAGATACAGCTCTCCGTCCCAGGTATGCACATAGCGGTCTGTGGCGTCCACATTTTCATGCATTTTCCGGAAAAATGCCCCGGCGGTATCCGGTTTTACATGAGGCAGACCCGGAAGCCGTTCCATCACCCGGCGCAGCTCCAGCATATCCCTCGTAACGCCGCCTCCGCCGTCCCCGAAACCATAGGGGATCAGCGTATCCCTGCTTAAATCCTTATTTTTGAACTTTCTCCAGCTCCCAAGCACCGCATGGGGCGTCACCATCCCGTTATAAGTCGCGTAGCGGGTGGATACATCCTGCCCCTCTCCGGGCGTATTGACAAAATAAGTCAGCACCTGGCTGCCGTCTATGCCGCGCCACCAGAACAGGTCGTCCGGCATGGCATTGTACTGGTTCCAGCTGATCTTGGTAGTCATAAACGTATCGATCTCACACAGTTTCAGGATCTGCGGCAGCGCCCAGCTGTAGCCAAACACGTCCGGCAGCCACAGATATTCGCATTTTTTCCCAAACTCTTTCTCTATGAATCGGGTTCCGTGGAGAAACTGACGCACCAGGGACTCGCCGGAAGAAATATTGCAGTCGGCTTCTACCCACATACCGCCGTCCGGCTCCCATCTGCCTTCCGCAACCCTCCGTCGGATCCCCTCATAGAGTTCCGGACAGTCTTCCTTCACATACTGATAGAGCTGAGGCTGCGACTGCAGAAACACAAACTCATCATACTGCTCCATCAGACGCAGGACAGTGGCAAAGGATCTCTGCACCTTTTCCCGCGTGTGCTTCAGCCTCCACAGCCACGCCACATCGATATGGGTATGCCCCACCACATGCACGGTAATGTCCGTATGCTTCTGTCTGTTCCCCAGCTGTTCCATCAGCACCTGGTGCGCACGGTCTGCCGAGTCATAAAAGCAGTCCTCATCCCAGTCGATACACAGCAGCGCCCGGTCCAGCGCCGCTTTCAGGAAAGCATAATTCTCATCCTCAGGAGGAAGCAGCGTCAGCGTCTCCGTGATCACCCGGGCAAAATAGTAAAGTTCATCTGTTTTTTCGTGGAGATACCCGATTTTTGCCTCTTTCAGCTGATGGTAAAACGTGCGGTGTACACCGCCTCCCTCCAGTCCTGTCCACAACAGGAACGTCAGCCTCACGGTCTTCCCTTCCTGTCCCTCAAAAAACACCTCCCTGTGATTGGTGTCCACTCCCTGCCAGGGATGCCCGTCCAGATACAGGAGCGATTCAAAGCCGCTGTTGTAGCCGCCGCCTGTTTCCCCGAAATCAAACAGCCCCACCGGCCGGCAGCCCTCCTTTGCGCAGGGGATATCCACCGTCTTTTCCACCCAGAGATAACGATCCCTCCCGGCAAAAAAATCATTCCTGCCAAACAGCTCCCCCACTACTTTTTCCGGCGCGCCGCAGTAGTGCCCATCGGCCGGCAGCTCTCCCGGCATGGCCGTAAACGACTCTATACTCTGCAGACCAAAATACCGCCTTCTTTCCAGCTCTTCCACTCTTTTCTGAAATTTTTCAATCGTAAAAAACATCTGAAGTTCCCCCATTCCAAACGCCTCCTCTCGCCGTTTCTGCTGATCACGGATGGATCTCTTCATAAAATTATACACTATGCCCTCCGCATTTGCCACACGGAAAATCTGTGGGATTTCAAAAGGAGCCGCCTGTTTCCAGAC
>CALWGM010000135.1 GCA_944380065.1 uncultured Lachnospiraceae bacterium | reverse complement strand
ATTCCCGAAAAAGACATTCGACATCTCTTTCGATATTGAGGAGAGCGAAGATGATGCGGTGATCAATCAAAAATTAGTACAGCTTATACAAAAAGAGAATCAAAAAGTCGGGATAATGGACACATTCTATCTGGAGGCAAATTATACATTACTAGAATTGGAACAAAACAGGATTGATACGGCAAACATTATTCTAGGCGGATTATCCTTGGTTATTTTAGTTATTGGAATCATGAATTACGGAAATATGCTGTCTGCAGCACGATCGGTCAGAAGAAAAGAGATTGCTGTAATGCAGAGCCTCGGGTTGACCAAAAGCCAGCTGTGGAGAATGAGTTTCTATGAGGGAATAGGATATTGGGTAATTCTCATATTGGCGACATTCATAGCAGGCAGTCCGGTTCTATGGTTTTTAGGGAAAGCAATAAAGAGTAAATTATTGTATTTCAAGTTTATATATCCATGGCAGTTACTTCTTATCATATCAGTGGTTATGCTTATCATATGTTTTATGTTTTCAAGTGTAATCTATTTGAAAAACAGAAATCTTACAGACGAATTGAGAAGAGCTGATGACTAAGATTCCTCATGGTAAAGATTTAAAATTATATATGTTCCCGAATGTAAAAAATGTAAAAAAGTTGTCGGAAATTTGCAGTGCCATCTTGCAATCCAGAGCAAGGAAAGGTATACTGTTACTGTTTGGAATAGAATATTGCGATGCCCTGCACAGGGAGGATACCAGAATGAGAAAAGCAGAAGAGTATTTCGACAGGATGGATGATCTGTTTTCAGGTGTTGTAGTTTGCAGTGAAAAATAAAACATGGGAAAGACGTTCCGGAAAAGGGAGCGTCTTTTCTGCGTTATTGAATAAAATACTTATAAATATGATAAGCACAGGTAATGAATGGGGCGGGGAGGATAAATCCACCTGCCTGGGGAAGAAACTTGGAGGACGGGATGGGAGATTTGATTCTTGAAATGAAGCATATCACAAAAACCTTCGGGAATGTGGTGGCGAACCGCGATGTGAGCCTGCAGCTGTATGCGGGTGAGATCCATGCGCTTTTAGGAGAGAACGGAGCCGGAAAGAGTACATTGATGAATGTGCTGACCGGTATTTATAAACCGGATGAGGGGCAGATTTTTTATAAGGGAAAAGAAGTGGCCATCCGTTCCCCGAAACAGGCGGTACAGATGGGGATTGGTATGGTGTATCAGCACTTCCGGCTGATCCCGACGCTGTCTGTGGCGGAAAACGTGTATCTGTATTCGGATCAGCGGGGATTTATGCTGAGCCGGAAGAAGATGGAGCAGGTGATCGCGGAATGTTCGGAAAAGTTTAATCTGAACGTGGATGCGTCAGCCAAAGTATGGCAGCTGTCTGTGGGAGAGCAGCAGAGAGTGGAGATCATCAAGCTGCTGTACCGCGGGGCGGAGATCCTGATTCTGGACGAACCTTCAGCGGTGCTGACGCCGCAGGAGGCAGAGGCAATGTTTGAGACCCTGCGCCGCATGGCAGAGAATGGAAAGTCTGTGATTGTCATTTCCCATAAGATGAATGAGGTTATGCACAATGCGGACCGGATTACTGTTCTGAAGGGCGGTATGGTGGAAGACACCATGCTGGCAGAGGATGCCACGGTAGAACGTCTGACCAGGGCCGTTGTGGGCAACCGGGAGCAGAAGGAACTGCGGGTAGACAGGGAGCATCTTGGCGAGCGCTGCGTCCTGAAGGTGGAAAGCCTCAGCGCACTGGATGATAAAGGGCTTACTGCCCTGAAAAATGTCAGCCTGGATATTCACGCGGGTGAGATTTTCGGAATCGCGGGCGTGGCAGGAAATGGACAGCGGGAACTGGCGGAGACCCTGGCAGGTCTGCGTCCGGCGGTCACCGGACATATTCTGTTAAAGGATAAGGATGTGACGAAACAGACGATTCGCGGGCGTATTAAAGAAGGGATTTCTTTCATTCCGGAGGACAGGCTGCACCTGGGGCTGGTACCGGGGCTGAACATGACAGATAATGTGATTTTAAAAGCATATGATTCCAGGCGTTACAGCAGCCACGGGCTGCTGAATCATAAACAGATGGAAGCAGATACGGAAGACTATATCAAAACCTACGACATCAAAAACGGCGGCATGGAGCTGCCGGTGGCGCTGATGTCAGGAGGCAATCAGCAGAAGCTCCTGATCGCCAGGGAAATTGCCGGCGAGCCGGCGCTGATTATAGCGGCTTACCCGGTGCGGGGACTGGATATCGGGGCCGTTGCCGCGATTCATGAGATTTTGCTGGAACAGAGTGCCAGAGGAGCTGCGATCCTTCTGATTTCTGAGGAGTTAGAGGAGATTTTCGAGATGTGCCACCGGGTTGGCGTGCTGTGCGACGGAGAACTGATGGGGATCCGCGATACATCCGAGACAGATTTTGACGAACTGGGACGGATGATGTCCGGTGAACGCCTGCAGAGGGCGTCAGAGGGCAGGAAAGATCATACAGAAGAGGAGGCGGGACAGAATGCGTAAAATACGACTGCAAAAACGGGCGAACGTGCCGACGGGACGCCGGGTGCTGAATTCCATTCTTTTTGTGGCGCTGGCACTGGTGTTCTGCGGCGTGTTCCTGGCGATCGTGGGCTTTAATCCCTTCGAGGTGTATGCGAAAATGTGGAAGGCCATTTTCTCCGTCCGGGGACTGCAGCGGAGTATTGTGGCCGGGCTGCCCCTGATGTTTACCGGTCTGGCAGTGGCCTTTGGCTACCGGATGAACCTGAATAATATCGGTGCGGACGGGCAGTACGCCATGGGAGCGATCCTTTGTGTCTGGTTTGCCCTTTACGGGCCGGATATGCCGGCTGTGCCAAAGCTGATCATTATGTTTGTACTGGCCATGGTGGGCGGAATGATCGTTTCCCTGATTGCTGCGATTCCCAAAGCGCTCTGGAATGTCAGCGAGACGATTCTGACGATGATGCTGAATTATGTGGTGCTGCTGTTTTTGAATTACCTGATGTACGGTCCGTGGAAGGAGGCCGGGCAGATGGTGCCGCAGACCCCGTTGATTTCGGAACGTTATTATTTGCCGGATATCGGAAATACAGGAATCAATTCTGTCCTGCTGATAGCCATTGCCCTGGCGGTTGTGATCTTCTTTTTCCATAAAAAGAGTTCCAGGGGCTATCAGATGGAGGTCATCCGCAGAAGCCCCAGTGCGGCCAACTATGCGGGAATGAGCGTTAAGAAAAATATTATCTTCGTGCTGGCAGTCAGCGGTGCGATCGCCGGACTGGCCGGATTTGCCCAGGTGGGAGGTATTATCCACCGGGTACAGGCTGATCTGCCAAACAGCGCCGGTTATACGGGAATCGTTATTGCCTATCTGGCGTACCTGAACCCGCTTTCGGTTATCATTGTGGCGTTCCTGTTTGGCGCGCTGGAAATCAGCGCGGTGGCGGTACAGATCACAGGCGTACCTTCCCAGATCGCGATGATGATCCAGGGATGCATTATGTTGTTTGTGATCGCGGGTGAGTTTTTCAACCGTTATAAGATTGTAGTAAATAAAAAAGTTCTGAAAAAGCAGGAAGGCGGTGAGACGGCATGAGTACAGCATTGGTGATTTCCATTATTTCGGCGGCAGTTCTCTATGCAACTTCCGTACTTTACGCGACGATCGGTGAAATCTTTTCACAGAGAGCCGGCATTATGAACCTGGGACTGGAGGGTATCATGCTCATGGGCGCGGTATCCGGCTACATGGTTGCTGTCGACCGGCAGAATCTGGGGCTGGCGATCCTGACCGTCCTGATTGTGGGCGGGGCGCTGGGACTGGTTTTTGCATTCCTGACCGTCACTTTGCAGGCGGACCAGACGGTAGCCGGCATGGCGATGCTTACCTTCGGTACGGGTCTGAGCGGTTTTATCGGCAAGGATTACTGCGGCGTCAACGCCAATCTGAAGTTTGAACCCTTTGATATTCCGCTGCTGTCGGATATCCCGGTGATCGGCGAGGCGCTGTTCCATCAGGATATTCTGGTTTACGCCATGTATATTATCGTCCCGGTATCTCTGATCTTTATTTACAAGACCAGACCGGGCATGATCCTGCGTGCTTTGGGAGAAAACCCGGCGGCATTGGATTCTGCCGGCTATAATGTATATGGCCTGAGATATGTTTATGTGATTTTGGGCTGTGCCATGACAGCGGTCAGCGGCGCCTGTCTGTCGCTTTCCTACACCAATTTCTGGAGCGACGGTATGACCAGCGGTAAAGGCTGGATCGCCGTGGCGCTGGTGGTTTTTGCTTCCTGGCATCCCATGACGGCGGTTTTAGGGGCGCTGCTGTTCGGCGCGATCAGTATTATCGGTATCGATATCCAGATGTACTATACAGCGATCCCGTCCCAGTTTTATTCTGCGCTGCCCTATGTGGCAACCATGATCGCCCTGATTTTTACCACCGGGAATTTCCGGAAAAAGCGCTCGGCGGCTCCGGCGGCACTCTGCATTCCCTATGACCGTGAGGAACGGTAGGAGCAGGCCGCAGTATTTATCTGGCAGTAATGCAGGAAATCCTGCTTACTTCATAGATCCAGCTGTCCCGGCAGCCATATGCCGCGGCAGCAAAACACGAATTATGACACATTCAGGAGGAGAAAACATGAAAAAGAAATTATTCAGTATGTTACTGGCTGGCGTGCTGGCAGCAGGCTGTCTGGCAGGCTGCGGAAATACGGCTGACTCCGGCGATGCGCCGGCAGCTTCCGCAGAGGCTGAGGGAGACGGGGCAGCGGCCGAGGGAATGGACCTGTCCGAGTTAAAGATCGGTGAGTTAGAGTCTTACGTGATCAATGACGGCGGCTGGTGCCAGGCAACCCACACCGGTATTGTCAACGCCATGGAGGAGCTGGGGATCCCGGAGGAAAACCTGATCACACTGGAAAACATTGACGATACGGATCAGGCTACCGTACAGGCTGCAGCAGAGAGTCTGATCGATGAGGGATGTACGCTGATCATCGGCGCATCCACCGGTTACTCTTCGTTCCTGCCGGAAATCGCAGAGATGTATCCGGAAGTTACCTTTGCCCAGTGGGGAAATAAAGTTGATGGTCTGGTAGGATACGAGATCCGCTCCTACGAAGGTATGTTCCTGGCTGGTTATGCCTGCGAGCTGATGTCCCAGGATGAGAATACCACCCTTGGCTATTCCGCAAGTATGAGTGAGTTTTCTGTAAGAACCGCAATCAACGCATATGCGCTGGGCGCGAAATATGCAAACCCGGCAGCCCAGGTTCAGGTGGCATGGGCCAACAGCTGGTATGATGTAGACCTTGAGACACAGTGTGCGCAGTCCCTGATCGATGCAGGTATCAAGTATATGGGTATGGAGGCTTCCTCCCCGGCTATCCCTGAGACATGCGAGAAGAACGGCGCTTATGTGGTAGGTTACCACAATGACCTGTCTGCGCTGGCTCCGGATGCGGTGGTATGCTCCTTCGTATGGAATTTCGCTCCGATTTTTGAGCAGATCATGACTTCTGTGGCTGACGGCACAGTTTCTTCTGACGACTTTTATTATGAGGGCGGCGAGTGTGCACAGCTGACCGAGTTTGCCGATTTTGTTCCGGAAGAGGTACAGACAGCGGTTGCAGATCTGAAGGCAAAAATTGACGGCGGCGAGGTACAGATCTACGGCGGGGAACTGAAGGATAGCGAGGGCAATGTCCTGGTTGCCGAGGGAGAGGTTATGCCGGACGAGGAGATCATCCAGCAGGAGTTCCTGGTAGAAAATGTTATCGGAAGCTGGAAATAAGTGACAGAAACATGATATAATGGAATTGTGAATAGCAACGGCCGGAGAACCGAATGAAATCTTGTTTCGTGTTCTCCGGCTTTTTTAAAAAGCGAAAGGAGCCACATATGGACACAAAAAAATATCTGGAATTGTGCGAGCGCGCGGAAACAGGCGAGAAAGTATCGAAAGATGACTGGGACATGGATTATATCATCGACACCGTGATGGAACTGGTGGACGAATATGATTTTGACTGGGACAAACAGGTGCTGGTGCCTCAGGACGACAAGCTGCTGGATGATATGTTTGCAGCGGCGAAGAAAATGATCCTGACCACAGGTGTTTACAATATGAGCACCGGACGCATCATCAGATTTACGGAGGAGGAGATCGACGAGGGGATCCGCAACATGAAGACCGAACTGGTGATGGGTGAAGGCAAAGACGCCTATACATTGACCGCCCGTAAGATTGAGGATACAAAGGAGCCGGCCATCTGGGCGGGAAATCCGGGCTGCCCTACGCCGGAGCGTCTGTTCTACCCGATCGTGAAGAGTGTGGCGCAGGAGCCTGTCATTGATCTGATGACCTGCGGGTCCCTGGTGGATGTGGATGGTTATGCGGTGAAAAGCGGACATCCCACAGAAGTGATCGCCGTCCGCCGGGAGATGGAGTATCTGCATAAGGCGCTGGCAGAGGTCGGAAGGCCGGGAATCGGGCTTTTGGCTGCCGAGAGCGCGGTGACGGAGATCGGCGACCTGGCAGCGGTCAGCGAGAAGCGCCTGCGTCCCTGTGATTCCCACTTAGTGGCCATGTTCAATGAGCTGATCATTGATAACGGAAATATGGTGCGGGCAGCCAGCTCACTGGATTACGGTATGAGAAATGCGTCCCTGGCCTGCTCTATGGTAGGCGGACTGGGCGGCGACGCGCCGGGCAGCACCATTGTGATGATTGCGTCCATCCTGGCGGCCAACCTGATCTGTATGGCGGACTACCATCTGTGTCACCCGATTCACATCCGCGATGTGGCCACCACTGCAAGAGGCTGTCTGTGGCTGCAGTCTGTGCTGTGCCAGACCTTTGCCAAATGCGCGCCGGCTATTATCGTCTGCGATCTGTGGCCGTCCAGCGGAAGTCTGACAAAGGAAATGCTTTATGAAGTGGCGGCCAATTCCATTGTTGTGACCGTCAGCGGCGGCCATCTGGAAGGGCTGGGAGCCGCAAACGGCAACGCGCCTCACGGAACTGGTCTGGAGTGCCGCCTGATGGGCGAAGTGGGCAAGGCTGTGGCCCGCCAGGGTATGACCCGCGCGGAGGCGAATGAGATCGTCCTGAAGCTAGTGGAAAAATACGAGCATATTTTCTCCATGGAGGATGGGAACAAGGGACAGCCCTTTGACGTTGCGTATGATATGGAGACGATTCAGCCCACACCCGAATGGCAGCAGATGTATGAGGAAGTAAAGACAGAGCTGGCTGAAATGGGAATCCGGTTTGAGGACTGATCCGGGTTCCGGTACAGTCATGGAAACGTTGCGTTTTTTGTTTTTCAGGAGGTAGAAACAGATGAAGAGTGCGGTATTTTATGGGAAACATGATCTGCGGGTCGAGGATCATCCGATGCCGGAGATGGGAGCGCATGATGTGCTGATCCGTGTGAAGGCCTGCGGCGTTTGCGGGACAGATGTGCACATTTATGAGGGAGATCCGGGGGCGGCAGAGGTTACGCCGCCCACGATCCTCGGCCATGAATTTTCCGGAGTGGTGGAAGCCGTGGGATCCGGGGTCAGGAACTGCCGGCCCGGCGACCGGGTTTGCGTGGATCCCAACTGTTATTGCGGCGCCTGTGAGCCCTGCAGGAACGGGGTGGTGCATTTCTGTGAGCATATGATCGGATATGGAACCACCGTAGACGGGGGTTTTGCCGAGTATTGCGCGGTGAATGAACGTCAGGTGTACCGGCTGGGGAAAAACACTTCTTTTGAGCAGGGTGCGATGACAGAACCGGTTGCCTGCTGCCTGCATGGGATCGATCTCTGTGAGATCCGTCCCGGGCATCAGGTGGTGGTGATCGGCGGCGGGATGATCGGCCTGCTGATGGTTCAGCTGGCGAAACTGGCGGGAGCCGCCCGGGTGGCGCTGCTGGAGCCGGTGGAAAGCAAACGGGAAGTAGGAAGACAGCTGGGAGCAGACGTTTGTATCGATTCCCTGCATGAGGATGTGGGGGCACGGCTGAGAGAGGCGGGAATCACCTGGGTCAATACGGTGATCGAATGTGTGGGACGTCCTTCGACGATCGAGCAGGCGATCGACCTGGCCGGAAACAAAGCGGTGGTTATGATGTTCGGGCTGACAAAGCCGGATGAAGTGATTTCAGTGAAGCCATTCCAGATTTTCCAGAAAGAGCTGGAACTGAAATCTTCCTACATCAATCCCTGCACACAGAAACGGGCGCTGGATCTGATTGATTCCGGACGGCTGGATGTGAGCAGCATGGTTTATGAGGTCTGCAGTCTGGAACGTCTGGCGGACATTTTAAAAAGCCCGGAGCTGCGCGCCAAAGGAAAATATATTATTTCACCGGAAAAATAAGGGGGATGTTCCCCCTTATTTTTAATATTCCGGAATCTTTCAATTCATTTCAGGCGAACATTGCGCGCGTAATTTTTCATACATTTTTTCCGACACCGGAACTGGCACACCCAGTTTTCCGGCTTCCCGGACCAGACAGCCGCTGAAGGTCTCCAGTTCCGTCCGGTGCCCGTCGCGGATGTCCCGCTGCAGGGAACTGGTGGCGTCGTCGCCGTAAATGTGGTGAAACTGGTGCAGGATCAGGTCGATGTGCTCCCGGGTGACGCCGATCTTTTTTGCCCGGGCTACCTGCCAGGCTTCGTACACCAGGGCTTCGTAGTTTTTCGTTTTTTCCGGATCGCTGCGGATCTGGCCGATGGTGTTGCCGTAAGCGGCGGTTGCCACATTGTAGGCGCAGTTTAAGATGTATTTGCGCCAGATTTCAGTCTGGATATCATGGGCGGTTCCGTGGTCGATGCCGGCTCCGGATAAGAGGGAGGAGACTTCCTCCACACGCTGCCATTCCAGGTCGGAGGCATTCTGGATGCCGATTACCAGACGTGCGATCTCTCCCTGCTGTGAAATGGAAAAATCCGGATTGGCAAAAGCAATGATATAAATCAGGGAATCCATGACAATCCCTTTTTGCAGGGCGGCACGGGTCCGGTCGCCGGGATCGGTGCCGTTCATGACCGGGATGACCACTGTCCGGTCTGTCACTGCAGAGGAAAGTTCCCGGCAGGCTTCCTCTAAGGAATAGTTTTTGACACAGATGAAAATATAATCCTGGGGGCCGATCTCGCAGGCCGGCAGGACGTGTTCCGGCCTGACGCTGATCTCCCCATGCAGGTCGCTGTGCAGATGCAGGCCGTTTTCGCGCAGGGAATCCATGCGTCTGCCCCGGGCGCCAAAGGTCACATGCGGGTACGCCTTTGTCAGCATGCCGCCCAGATATCCGCCGACGCCGCCCAGGCCGATCACGGCTATTTTTTTGTCCTGGAAATTTTTATTCATCGCAGGTATCCTTCCTTTCTTTCTTTTGAGTTCTGTATTGTCCGGGCGGAAGCCCGGTCATTTTTTTAAAAACAGCAATAAAATAATTGTAATCGGTAAAGCCGCACTCCCTGGAAATTTCACTGATGCCCAGATCGGACTCTGTCAGCAGCTTTTT
>CALWGM010000134.1 GCA_944380065.1 uncultured Lachnospiraceae bacterium | reverse complement strand
AGAGGAAGGATTTATTCGGAAAGCGGAGTACAGCGAATTCATAGAAGATGAGGACGATGCTGAGCTGTATGAACAATATTTTCCAGAACTGTATGAGGAAATGAGGGAATATCTTGAAATAAAAGGGGCAAAAAAGCGAATTGAAAAGCTGGCAATACCAAAGGGTCAAACGATATACACATATCGTCGAGCTGGTATGAGTTTGGGAGACGTTCACATGATATTGATGGCCTTTTTCATGAGATTACCGATCATTCTTTCAGAGGATGGAGATATTGAATTTCTTCGTTCTGTTGCGAAAAGAAAAATATCGAGTAATTCCTACAATTTGGATATATATAATGTTATGGACTTGATTATGATGATTGCCCAAAAGGAAGATACTACATTTTCTAAAAAGGAATTGGAAAAAGTGGTTTTAGAGGTTAAGGAGAGGGCAAGATTATCTGAAGTCAAGCAAGCATGGAATGAGACCCATTCAAATGCATAATGACATATGAACAATAGGAATAAAATTGAATAGTAGTACATAGTAGTCATATCACATATGTTAGGGCATTCAAAAGAGATTATATCAGCAGACGTCTATGGGGATACTGCTGAAATCATCGTAGATTGCTTATATGCTATTGAACCATTTATGGAAGAAGTCCTTCCGGAAAGCCGTGAAGAGAAATACTATGATTACTCCGATCTAAAGGAAATAGACGAGGTAGCCGTGGAATATTTAATGGAGTCCTATAAGGCTATTATTTTGACATTTTCGTTACGAATGATTTTTTTGAGGGTGGCTGATATTGAACATATCAAAAGTCACAAAGCAGCACCATCCGGGTATACCAATATGCCCTGAAAAGACGGGCAGAGTTAAGGAGAAAATTTCGTTATGGATAAATTCGTTTTAAAGTCCCCGTATCAGCCCACCGGCGACCAGCCCCAGGCCATTGCCGAGCTGGTGCAGGGGTTCCGGGAGGGCAATCAGTTTGAAACTTTGCTGGGGGTCACCGGCTCCGGTAAGACGTTTACCATGGCCAACGTGATTCAGGCGCTGAACAAGCCCACGCTGATTATATCGCACAACAAGACCCTGGCGGCGCAGCTGTACGGGGAGATGAAGGAGTTTTTTCCCAATAACGCAGTGGAGTATTTTGTCTCCTACTACGATTACTATCAGCCGGAGGCTTACGTGCCTTCTACGGACACTTATATTGCAAAAGATTCCTCCGTCAATGATGAGATCGACAAGCTGCGCCTGTCGGCGACTTCTGCGCTGATCGAGCGGAAGGATGTGATCATTGTCTCGTCCGTATCCTGTATCTATGGTCTGGGCGAGCCGGAGAACTTTGAGAAGATGATGGTTTCCCTGCGGCCGGGGATGGAAAAGGACAGGGATGAGGTGATCCGCCAGCTGATTGATATTCAGTATGACCGGAACGATATGGATTTTCACCGGGGTACCTTCCGGGTGCGCGGCGATACGGTGGAGATTTTTCCGGCAGACCGGGGGGAGACGGCTATCCGGGTAGAGTTTTTCGGGGATGAGATTGACCGGATCACAGAGGTTGATGTGCTGACCGGGGAGATCAGGAGCCGTCTGACCCATATCAGTATTTTTCCGGCCTCCCACTACGTGGTGCCCCAGGAGAAGATCAATCAGGCTGCGGTGGAGATTGAAAAAGAAATGGAAGAGCGGGTGCGCTATTTCAAAGGCGAGGGCAAGCTGATTGAAGCGCAGCGGATTGCGGAGCGGACGAATTTTGATATTGAGATGCTGCGTGAGACCGGATTTTGCAGCGGCATTGAGAACTATTCCCGCCATCTGACGAACCAGAAGCCGGGAGAGCCTCCGCACACGCTGCTGGACTATTTCCCTGAGGAGTTTCTGATCATTGTGGACGAGTCCCACATCACGGTGCCGCAGATCCGCGGCATGTATGCCGGAGACCGCTCCCGGAAAACAACGCTGGTGGATTATGGATTCCGGCTGCCGTCGGCGCTGGACAACCGCCCGCTGAATTTTGAGGAATTTGAGAGCCATATTGACCAGATGCTGTTTGTATCGGCGACGCCCAGCGATTATGAGGAAGCGCATGAGATGCTGCGGACAGAGCAGATCATCCGTCCTACCGGACTGCTGGATCCGAAGATTGACGTGCGCCCTGTGGACGGCCAGATCGACGACCTGATCGGCGAGGTGCGCAGGGAGACTTCCACCGGACATAAGATCCTGATTACCACGCTGACCAAGCGGATGGCGGAGGATCTGACGGACTATATGAAGGAAGTGGGGATCCGGGTGAAATATCTGCACTCGGATATTGATACGCTGGAGCGGGCGGAAATCATCCGCGACCTGCGTCTGGATGTGTTTGACGTTTTAGTGGGCATCAATCTGCTCCGGGAGGGGCTGGATATTCCGGAGATCACATTGGTGGCGATCTTAGATGCGGACAAAGAAGGGTTCCTGCGCTCGGAGACGTCGCTGATCCAGACCATTGGCCGGGCGGCCCGGAACAGCGAGGGCCATGTGATCATGTATGCGGACACGGTGACGGATTCCATGCGGGTGGCCATCGAGGAGACAGAACGCCGCCGGGCCATCCAGCAGCAGTATAATGAAGCGCATGGGATCACGCCGCAGACCATCCACAAATCGGTGCGGGATCTGATCAGCATTTCAAAGAAGGTGGCTCAGGAGGAGCTGAAGTTTACGAAGGATCCGGAGTCCATGAGCAAAAAGGAACTGGAGAAGCTGGTCAAAGAGGTGACGAAGAAGATGGAAAAGGCGGCGGCCGAGCTGAACTTTGAGGCGGCAGCCGAGCTGCGGGACAGGATGATCGCTCTGAAAGAGCAGCTGCGGGATCTGAAGTGACAGAAAAAGAACAGAAAGAGAGGCCGTTTTATGGCGCACAAATATATTAAAATCCGGGGGGCGAGGGAGCATAACCTGAAGAATATTGACCTTGACCTGCCGAGAGATCAGTTTATTGTTTTTACCGGATTATCCGGGTCGGGGAAATCATCCCTGGCTTTTGATACCATCTACGCAGAAGGGCAGCGGCGCTATATGGAGTCGCTGTCTTCCTACGCGCGGCAGTTTCTGGGGCAGATGGAAAAGCCCAATGTGGAAAAGATCGAGGGGCTTTCCCCTGCCATTTCCATTGACCAGAAATCGACGAACCGCAATCCGCGTTCTACTGTGGGGACAGTGACGGAGATCTATGATTATTTCCGGCTGCTTTATGCCCGGATCGGGATACCCCATTGCCCGAAATGCGGTAAAGAGATCCGCCGTCAGAGTGTAGACCAGATGGCAGACCAGATCATGCTGCTGCCGGAACGGACGAAGATCCAGCTTTTGGCGCCGGTGGTGCGTGGCAGGAAAGGGATGCATCAGAAGCTTTTGGAGCAGGCAAAGCGCAGCGGGTATGTGCGGGTGCAGATCGATGGCAGCACCTACGAACTGACAGAGGAGATCAGATTAGATAAAAATATCAAGCATAATATTGATATTGTGGTGGACCGTCTGATTGTGAAGCCGGATATGGGACGGCGCAGGCTGGTGGATTCCATTGAGAATGTGCTGAAGCTGGCGGACGGGCTGATGACGGTGGAGATCATTGGCGGAGAACGTCTGGAGTTTTCAGAGAATTTTGCCTGCCCGGACTGCGGGATCAGCGTAGATGAGATTGAGCCGCGCAGCTTCTCCTTTAACAATCCTTTTGGCGCCTGCCCGGAGTGTTCCGGACTGGGATTCAAGATGGAGTTTGACGAGGATCTGATGATCCCTGACAAACGTTTGTCCGTTATGGACGGCGCGATCCAGGTGCTGGGCTGGCAGTCGGCCAATACGCCGGGGAGCTTTACCCACGCTACCCTGCAGGCGCTGGCCCGGGAATATGGATTTGACCTGGACACACCCTTTGAACAGTATCCGGAAGAGATTCAGCACATGCTGATTCATGGCACAGGAGGACGCAAGGTGAAGGTGCGTTACAAAGGCCAGCGGGGCGAGGGCGTCTATGATATTGCCTTTGAGGGGCTGATCAAAAATGTGGAGCGGCGTTACCGGGAGACCGGGTCAGAAACCACAAAGCAGGAATATGAGACATTTATGCGTATTACCCCCTGCAAAAGCTGTCATGGGCAGAGGCTGAAAAAAGAATCTCTGGCGGTGACGGTGGCGGATAAAAACATATATGAAGTGACCTCGATGTCGGTGAAGAACCTGCATCAGTTCCTGAATGAACTGCAGCTTTCCCCACAGCAGATGCTGATCGGCGCCCAGGTGCTGAAGGAAATCCGCGCCCGGGTAGGATTCTTAAAAGAGGTGGGGCTGGAATATCTGACCCTGACCCGTTCCACCGGAAGCCTTTCCGGCGGGGAGGCACAGCGGATCCGGCTGGCGACCCAGATCGGCTCCGGGCTGGTGGGAGTGACTTATATTCTGGATGAGCCAAGTATCGGCCTGCATCAGAGAGATAATGACAAGCTTCTGGCCGCGCTGAAGAATCTGAAGGATCTGGGGAACACCCTGATTGTGGTGGAGCATGACGAGGATACGATGCTGGCGGCAGATTTTATTGTAGATATCGGCCCCGGCGCGGGTGAGCACGGCGGCGAGGTGATTGCCGCCGGCACGGCGCATGATCTGATGAAGTGCGAAAACTCTGTTACCGGAGCTTATCTTTCCGGGAAGCTGAAGATCCCGGTCCCGGAAAAACGGAGGGAGCCCTCCGGCTGGCTCACCGTCCGCGGCGCGGTGGAGAATAATCTGAAAAATATCGATGTGCGGGTGCCGCTGGGTGTCATGACCTGCGTGACCGGCGTATCCGGCTCTGGGAAGAGTTCACTGGTGAATGAGATCCTGTACAAGCACCTGGCGAAGAGTCTGAACCGCGCCCGGTGCATTGCCGGGAAGCATCGGGGGATCGATGGTCTGGAGCAGTTGGACAAGGTGATCTGTATCGACCAGTCGCCGATCGGCCGGACGCCCCGCTCCAATCCGGCTACTTATACCGGGGTCTTTGACCAGATCCGGGATCTGTTTGCGGCGACGCCGGACGCAAAAGCCCGTGGATATAAAAAGGGAAGGTTCAGTTTCAATGTGAAGGGCGGGCGCTGCGAGGCCTGTTCCGGGGACGGCATCTTAAAGATCGAGATGCATTTCCTGCCGGATGTTTATGTTCCCTGTGAGGTTTGCCACGGCAAGCGTTACAACCGGGAGACCCTGGAAGTAAAATATAAGGGGAAAAGTATCTATGATGTGCTGGATATGACGGTGGAGGAAGCCCTCCCCTTCTTCGCGAATGTTCCGTCTGTACAGCGCAAGATCCAGACGCTGTATGATGTGGGGCTTTCCTATGTAAAGCTGGGGCAGCCTTCCACCACATTGTCCGGCGGCGAGGCGCAGCGGATTAAATTAGCGGCGGAACTGAGCCGGCGCAGTACCGGGCGGACGATTTATATCCTGGATGAGCCCACCACCGGCCTGCATTTCGCGGATGTGCATAAATTGATCGAGATTCTGCATCGACTGGCAGAAGGTGGGAATACTGTTGTAGTAATTGAGCATAATTTAGATGTGATCAAGACGGCGGACTATATCATCGATATGGGTCCGGAGGGCGGCGAAGGCGGCGGCACCGTGATCGCGGAGGGTACGCCGGAGCAGGTGGCGGAGAATCCCCTTTCCTACACCGGTCAGTATGTAAAACGGTATCTGATCCGTGACGACGCCAGATAAAAAAGGCGCCGCCAGAATGGCAGCGCCGCAATCTTCGGGGAGTGCTCCCCGGGTTTGGGGGAACCGGGGAGCTTGAGTTATGAAAAATTATATTAGCTCATTTGCTAATATGCTTTGAGTATAGGGAATGAATGTGTCTAAAGTGTGATAAAAAAATGTATTTTTTACAACTTTTCCGTGAAGGAAATGAATCTTAAACGATAGAATCTTAAAAGTTATTGAGAAAAATAGAAGATTTGATGAAAAATAAAAAAATGCTTTGAAAAATGGATATATTTGTATATAATAGAACCACGTATGACTATTCGCATATTTCACATATAGAAAATTTTAGCTGAAGGTTTCAGAAAGGAGACACATATGATTTCAACGGATATTGGAATTGATTTGGGAACAGCAAGTATTCTTGTATATGTCAAAGGCAAGGGCGTTGTGCTGAAAGAGCCCTCCGTGGTTGCTTTTGACCGTGATACAAACAAGATCAAGGCGATTGGAGAAGAAGCCCGGCTGATGCTGGGACGTACGCCGGGAAATATTGTGGCGGTGCGGCCCCTTCGCCAGGGCGTTATTTCTGATTATACAGTAACAGAAAAAATGATGAAGTATTTCATCCAGAAGGCAGTGGGGAAAAAGACATTCCGCAAACCGTTGGTCAGCGTATGTGTACCCAGCGGCGTGACTGAGGTGGAGAAGAAGGCGGTGGAGGACGCTACCTTCCAGGCCGGCGCCCGCGATGTCAAGATCATTGAGGAACCGATTGCGGCGGCGATCGGGGCAGGTATCGATATTTCCAAGCCCTGCGGCAATATGATCGTAGATATCGGCGGCGGGACTGCAGATATTGCTGTGATTTCCCTTGGCGGTACAGTAGTCAGCACCTCCATCAAGATTGCCGGCGATGATTTTGACGAGGCGATTGTCCGTTATATGAGGAAGAAACATAATCTTCTGATCGGCGAGCGTACCGCAGAGGATATCAAGATCAAGATTGGTACATGCTATCCGCTTCCGGAGCCGATGACGATGGATGTCAGGGGCCGGAATCTGGTGACTGGTCTGCCGAAGACCGTTACGGTCAGCTCAGAGGAGACGGAGGAGGCGCTTCGCGAAGCAACCCTGCAGATTGTAGACGCAGTACACAGCGTATTAGAGAAGACTCCGCCGGAGCTGGCGGCCGATGTGGCGGACAGAGGGATTGTCCTGACAGGAGGCGGAGCCCTGATCCGCGGCCTGGAGAATCTGATCGAGTCACACACCGGTATTAATACGATGACTGCAGAGGATCCCATGACCTGTGTGGCGATCGGTACCGGGAAATATGTGGAGTTCCTTGCCGGAAAGAGAGACGAGTAAGGCTGGCAGGAGCAGACAGCAATGACAGGGCTGGCCTGTGATCCCCTGCTGGAAATGAAACTGCGGTAAAACAGGCGGCAGCAACAAGTGTACAGGTAGATGAGAGAGGGCAGTCAGTTTTGACTGTCCTTTTCTGCGCCGCCGCGTGGTCGGACGCAATCGCGGCGGGGCAGGAAAAGGATAAGGTTTTCGGCAGGACAGAAGGGGCGGAAGATGGAAAAACTGGCAGGTTATGTTGAACATATTGTATACCGAAATGAGGAAAACGGTTATACTGTGATGAATATTGTGGCGGATGGCGAAGAGATTACCTGTGTCGGCAGCTTCCAGGCAGTCAGCGAGGGAGAGGGGATTGAGATGGAGGGGGAATACACCGTGCATCCCTCCTATGGTCCCCAGCTGAAGGTGAGCAGCTATCAGATCAAGGCGCCGGAGGACATGGTTTCCATGGAGCGCTATCTGGGTTCCGGGGCGATCCGGGGAATCGGCGCGGCGCTGGCTGCCCGCATTGTGCGCAGATTCCGGGAGGATACCTTCCGTATTATCGAGGAAGAGCCGGAGCGTCTGGCGGAGGTGAAGGGTATCAGCGAGCGGAAAGCCCGGGAGATCTCGGAGCAGGTGGAGGAAAAACGGGAACTGCGCCAGGCTATGATGTATCTGCAGAAATATGGCGTATCCCTGACGCTGGCGGTAAAGATTTATCATACGTATGGTATGGATACGTACCGGATTCTGCAGGAAAATCCCTACAAGCTGGCAGAAGATGTTGAGGGGATCGGTTTCCGGATCGCGGATGAGATTGCCCACCGGATCGGCATCCATCAGGATTCTGATTTCCGGATCCGCAGCGGGATCATTTACGTGCTTCAGCAGGCGGCGCAGGAGGGGCATACGTATCTGCCGCAGCCCCTTTTGACAGAACGGGCCTGTGAGCTCTTGGGGGTGGAGGAAGGCGCTGTGGAAAAACATTATATGGATATGGCCATCGATAAGAAGCTGGTGATCAAGCAGACGCTGGATCAGGTGCAGATCTATGCGGCGGTTTACTATTATATGGAAACAAATGTGGCCGTGATGCTGCGGGAACTGAACGTAAAGTATGATATCGCGGAGACGGAGGTGGACCGCCGGCTCGCCCGGATTGAAGAAAATCTGGACATGGAACTGGATGAGATGCAGCGGGTGGCGGTGAAGGAATCTGTCCGCAGCGGCCTTCTGGTGATCACAGGCGGGCCGGGAACCGGAAAGACCACAACCATCAATACCATGATCCGCTATTTTGAGTCGGAAGGGATGGATATCTGTCTGGCAGCGCCCACCGGGCGCGCGGCAAAGCGGATGAGTGAAACCACCGGGTACGAGGCCAGGACAATCCACCGGATGCTGGAGGTGTCCGGCGGCATGGAGGACAGTGCCGGTTTTGAGAGGAATGAACAGAATCCGCTGGAGACCGACGTTATCATTATTGACGAGGTTTCCATGGTGGATATCAGCCTGATGTACGCGCTGCTGAAAGCTGTGGTGGCGGGAACCCGCCTGATTCTGGTAGGTGATGTCAACCAGCTTCCCAGCGTGGGGCCGGGCAGCGTGTTGAAGGATATCATCGATTCCCACGCCTGCAATGTGGTGCGTCTGAACCATATTTTCCGCCAGGCTTCCCAGAGCGATATTGTGGTCAACGCCCATAAGATCAACCGGGGGGAAGAGGTGGTGCTGGATAATAAGAGCCGTGATTTCTTTTTCCTGAAACGCTATGATGCGAATGTGATTATCAGTATCTGTATCCAGCTGGTGCAGCAGAAGCTGCCGAAGTATGTGGATGCCCGCCCTTTTGATATTCAGGTGCTGACGCCCATGCGCAAGGGGCTTTTGGGGGTGGAGCGGCTGAACGGGATCCTGCAGCAGTATCTGAATCCGCCGGCGCCGGAGAAGCCGGAAAGGGAGCATGGCCAGGGTGTTTTCCGTGTGGGGGACAAGGTGATGCAGGTGAAGAATAATTATCAGACAGAGTGGCAGATCCTGAGCCGGTACGGGATCCCGGTCGAGCAGGGGCTGGGGGTTTTCAACGGCGACATGGGTATTGTGAAAGCCATCAATTTTACGGCGGAAACGCTGACGGTAGAGTACGAAGAGGGAAAACAGGTAGAATACCCGTTTAAGCAGTTGGATGAGCTGGAACTGGCCTACGCGATCACGATACATAAGGCACAGGGGAGCGAGTATCCGGCGGTGGTGATCCCGCTGCTGACGGGGCCGCGGATGCTGATGAACCGGAATCTGCTGTATACGGCAGTAACCAGGGCCAGAAAATGTGTCACAATTGTGGGGGATGAGAAGACGTTTTTCCAGATGGTGAACAACGCCCATGAGCAGAAGCGTTACAGCGGCCTGCGGGATCGTCTGGAAGAGCTGTAAAGAGGTACAGAGGTCTGCAGGGCAGGACAAAAGAAGGGAAGGTATGGATTGGAAATCAGGAAATTGCTGGATTATGTTTATCCGCCAAGATGTCCGGTGTGTGACCGGGTATCGCCGGAGGGAATCTGCGGTGACTGCCGGAAAAAGATTCCGTATATCAGGGAGGCGTTCTGCCTGAAGTGCGGGAAGCCGCTGGAGGATGAACAGCAGGAATATTGCGCGGATTGCCTGAAGAAGAAGCACAGTTTTGATATGGGGCGCGCTCTGTTCTACTACCGGGGACAGATCAGGAGCTCCCTGTATCGTCTGAAGTATGGAAATAAGAGAGAGTATGCAAAAGTATATGGGCGGGAAATGGCGCGCCGGTTCGGGAGATGGATTCGGCAGACAGGCGTCACCCTGATTGTCCCGGTACCGCTGCATCGGTCCAGACGCCGGGAGCGGGGCTATAACCAGGCCGCGCTTCTGGCGCGTGAGCTGGGACGGTGTACCGGAATACCGGTGGAGGAAAAGCTTCTCCTCCGGGTCAGAAAGACGGCGCCTCTGAAAACCATGAGCAAAGCAGAGCGGACGGCGAACCTGCGTGGGGCGTTTGCGGTGTCGGGCAGAATCCCTGGGGGAAGCCGTATCCTGTTGGTGGATGATATTTATACGACCGGGAGTACGGCGGATGCGGCCGCAGCCTGTCTGAAAGGGCATGGCTGCAGCCGGGTATTTCTGCTTACGGTGGCCGCAGGCGGCTGATAAGAGGGAAACTCGGATATAAATCTCTTTCCTATCAATCTGTTTTATGTTATACTGACAGTAATGTAAA
>CALWGM010000133.1 GCA_944380065.1 uncultured Lachnospiraceae bacterium | reverse complement strand
TTATCCCGGCGGTAAGAAATGCTGTGGAGGATAAGCTGACAGAGATCCAGGCCTATGTGGTAAAGGACGGGGCGCTGGTTCCGTTTACCCTGCAGATGGGCGACCTGACAGAGGATGAGAGAGAGATCATCCTGAAGGGATGCCTGATCAATTATAATAGAAGATAGATCCGAATCGAAAAGCAGCTGTCACTGTGAAGGTGGCGGCTGCTTTTTTCCATAGCGGATGTTTTCGGTATCAGGAAAAATTTTTCTTATTTTCATTCTTTCGCAAGGGGTGAACAAACAAGGCTCCTACGGGTAACAGATACACCATTTTATATTTTTCCCTCCGGTAAATCAGAAAACCGGATGTCATAGATGGCATCCTCAATGGCCTGCAGACATTCATCTAAATGCTTTTTGATGTCCTGACCCCAGAAATGGATAACAGTATAACCGAGGAACAGAAGCTTCTTATCGTTTTCCCAGTCACGGTTACGGTTCCGCTCAATTTTTCTGATCCAGAAATCTGGATTTTTTCCCTTTTCCAAACGAATTTTCAAGATTTCCCAGTCTTTGCCGTGGAAAAATTCACTGTCGCAGAAAATGGCGATTTTATATTTGGTCAGCACAATATCAGGAGAGCCGGGGAGCGCTTTATAATTCTTCCGGTACCGGTATCCCCTGTGCCAGAGTGCTTTGCGCAGTAAAAGTTCGATGGAGGTATCCTTGCTGTGGATTTTGCTCATATTTTTAGAAATCGTTTTTGCATCTCGAGGCATGATGTGTGCACCTTCTTTTTGCCAATGTGGCGACTGTGGCCGGTATGGTTTCTTTTTTTAATTTTATCAGGGAGGAAGCGGATATACAAGGTCAACAATTTAAAACGGTCATTACTTTGGTTAGTGACAATTTCCTGTTATTGGGTTTTGCTTGTTCAGGAGGCGGCAGGTATGATATACTATGAGCACTTAGCGAGGTGTTGTCGAGCTTAGTGCGGAACCAAATGCAGTTTGGAATTGGAGGAAGTATACATATGACAGACTGTGGAGTTGTTGAAAAAGTAAGAAACCACAGAAAAAAAGAAATCTATACAGCGATTGAATTGTTTGCAGGCGCGGGCGGGTTGGCGCTTGGAATCGAGGAGGCCGGCTTTCAGACCATTGGCCTGATTGAGATTGATAAGGATGCGTCTGATTCGTTGAAACGAAACAGGCCGGAATGGCGAGTGGCCAACGAAGACATTGCGGACATTTCCTGCCTGGATCTGGAAGACTATTTTGGGATTCCCAAGGGGGAGTTGGATCTCTTGTCGGGCGGGGCACCCTGCCAGGCGTTTTCCTATGCAGGAAAGCGTTTGGGGCTGGAGGATGCGAGAGGGACATTGTTTTATCACTATGCGATTTTTTTGCAGAAGCTGCAGCCCAGGATGTTCCTGTTTGAAAATGTCAGGGGACTGCTGACCCATGATAAAGGCCGTACCTATAAAACGATGACAGATATCTTTGAGGACGCCGGCTATACGGTTCAGAAAAAAGTCATGAATGCCTGGGATTATGGGGTGCCGCAAAAGCGGGAACGGCTGATCACAATTGGGATCCGGAATGATCTGACGGATAAAATAACTTTCCGGTTTCCAAAGAAACATGATTATAAACCGGTGCTGCGGGATGTGCTGCTGGACTGTCCGGATGGTCCGGGAGTTCCCTATGGGGAAAAGAAAAGGAAGATTTTTGAACTTGTTCCCCCTGGTGGATATTGGAGGGATATTGACCCGGAAATCGCAAAGGAATATATGAAAAGCTGCTGGAATATGGAAGGTGGACGAACCGGGATTTTGAGGAGGATGAGCCTGGATGAGCCGTCGTTGACTGTTCTCACATCTCCGTCGCAGAAGCAGACGGAACGATGCCATCCGCTGGAAGCCAGGCCTTTTACCGTGCGTGAGAACGCAAGGTGGCAGACATTCCCGGATGACTGGCAGATTTGCGGGAGTGTGTATTCCCAGTACAGGCAGGTGGGAAACGCGGTTCCGGGGAAGCTTGCCTATGAAATCGCCAGGGAAATCTACCGGTCATTGGAGGGGGTGAAATAGTGGAGTGGAATCTGGAATTTATATCAGAAAAAGATTTTAAAGACCATGTTCGGGCGACGATCATGAAATATGGCGGAAAACTGGAGTCTTATGATCTGAAAAAGTTTAACAGTAACCTGATTGACCCGGTGAAATTGATTTTTGACAAGTCGGTGTATCAGACAAGCTGGGAAGAGATTGTCAATAATGAAATTTTCCGTCAGCGGGATAAATCAAACAATAATGACATTGGATACTTTCATCAGAATATTTTTGCTTACTTTGATGGCTGTGAAGTCCCCCAGGCCGGTTGGGATGTGATATACAGGAATCCGGAAGGGATCAGGATGCCGGATGGAGATGTGGTACATACCCTTTATGTAGAAATGAAAAATAAGCATAATACTATGAATTCCGCTTCTTCTGCAAAAACATATATTAAAATGCAGAGCCAGATTCTGGAGGATGACGATTGTGCCTGTCTGCTGGTGGAGGCGATTGCAAAACGATCCCAGAATGTGAAATGGTCAACGACAGTGGATGGAAAACGTGTGCAGCACCGGCTGATCCGGCGTGTGAGTATGGATCAGTTCTACGAAATCTTAACTGGAAACCCGGAAGCATTTTATCAAATGTGTCTGGCGCTTCCGGAGGCTATCGATGAAGTGGTGCGGGAAGGAAGCGGCGTGACGGTTCCGCATGATACAGTTGTGGAAGAACTTGGCAGAGTGGCGG
Organism: uncultured Lachnospiraceae bacterium; assembly: GCA_944380065.1. Classification (GTDB taxonomy): domain Bacteria; phylum Bacillota; class Clostridia; order Lachnospirales; family Lachnospiraceae; genus Eubacterium_I. Next base: position 19,254 of record CALWGM010000133.1, on the reverse strand, counting down.
AATTGCACCCGGATCAGCCGTATAATCTGGCTATGGCGCTGGCTGTTTATATGCTTGGCTTTCCTACATATATCGGGTTTAACCGTCGGATTCTGGGGAGATTGGAGTTGGAGGAAAGCACTTTGCCAAATGAAAATATGTTGAGGCGCATCTATGAATATGCAGCCAGGAGATGATGGGGCTGGAAAATATTTGCGGTATTGGACAGCTTCCACCCGCTGCAAAACGGAAATCCGGTATGTTATAACTGTAGTATCAAAGGCGGCCGCCGGGATGATAGATGGACAGGCGGTGCAGATCAATCAACAAGGAGGAGACGAAGATGGGAAACAACAGGGACGAGATGGAAGAGATTGACAATGTGATTATCCTGAACGATGAGAACGGGAATCCGGTTTCCTTTGAATTTCTGGATCTGATCGAGTATGACGGGGCGGAGTATGTGGTGCTCCTGCCCATGGAGGAGGATGCGGATGAAGTGGTAATTCTGCAGATCGAAGAGGTGGAAGATGATCCTGACCTGGAGTCTTATGTTTCTGTGGAGGATGAGGATACGCTGAATGCGGTTTTCGAGATCTTTAAGCAGAAATTCCGAGATGCATTCAACTTTGTGGACTAAGGAGTTTTTATGAACATCATTAACATTGAGCACATCAGCAAGATATTCGGGGAGAAGGTGATTTATGAGGATGCCTCCTTCGGCGTCCAGCAGGGTGACAGGATCGGGATTGTGGGAATCAACGGAACCGGGAAGAGTACGCTCCTGCGGATGATCGCGGGGGATGAGGTTCCGGATGAGGGACAGATCATACGACAGAACGGGCTGAAGATTGCCTGGGTGCCGCAGAATCCGGTTTTTCCGGAGGATGCGGACATCCGGGCTTATGCCTTTTCGGGCGGTAGCGAGGACTGGCAGGTGGAAGCCAACCTGCTGGAATTGGGCATCACGCAGTATGGGCAGAAGATGAAACACCTGTCCGGAGGACAGAAGCGCAGGGTGGTTCTGGCGAAAACCCTGGCAGAGGATTTTGACGTACTTCTTTTGGATGAGCCTACGAATCATCTGGACGGGGAGATGGTGGCCTGGCTGGAGGAGTATCTGCGCGCCTGCCGGAAAACGGTCCTGATGGTGACCCATGATCGATATTTTCTGGATCGGGTGTGTAGCCGGATCCTGGAGATCAGCCGCGGGAAGCTGTACGGGTATGATGCGGATTATTCCGGTTTCCTGGAACTGAAAGCACAGCGGGAGGAGATGGAGCTGGCCTCCGAGCGCAAGCGGCAGAGCCTGCTGCGCATGGAATTGGAGTGGGCGAAACGGGGCTGCCGGGCGCGGTCAACGAAACAGAGGGCGCGTCTGGAACGTCTGAACGCGCTGAAAAATGCATCAGCGCCGGTGCAGGAGCAGACGGTAGAGCTGGGGTCTGTGGAGCGCCGGATGGGAAAGAAAACCATCGAACTCCATCATGTCAGCAAAGCCTTCGGGGAGCAGAAAATCTTAGAGGATTTCAGCTATATTGTGCTGAAGAACCAGCGCCTGGGCATCATCGGGCCGAACGGGTGCGGAAAATCCACATTGCTGAAGATGATTGCCGGCCTGGCAGAACCGGACAGCGGCCAGGTGGAGATCGGGGAGACGGTAAAGATCGGCTATTTTGCACAGGAAGAGCAGCATATGGACGACAGCCAGCGGGTGATTGATTACGTAAAAGATATTGCGGAATATATTACGACTGCAGAGGGGAAGATCAGCGCTTCTTCGCTGCTGGAGCGTTTTCTGTTTACGCCGGATATGCAGTATGCGCCCATCGGAAAGCTGTCCGGCGGGGAAAAACGCAGGCTGTACCTGTTGGGGGTGCTGGCGGAAAACGCCAACGTACTTTTGCTGGATGAGGCGGGAAATAATCTGGATATCCCCACCCTTACGATATTGGAGGATTATCTGAATTCGTTTTCCGGCATTGTGATTGCAGTTTCCCATGACCGCTATTTCCTGGATAACGTTGTGGACCGGATCTTTGAACTGGACGGAAACGGACACGCCGTGCAGTATGAGGGCGGTTACAGCGATTATCTGGAGGCGAAGCAGAAACGGGATACCGCTGCGGCGGGAGAAAAACAGAAGGCAGAAGGGGCTGATGTCGGGCAAAAACAGAAGGAAACGCCGAAAGAGGACTGGCGCAGGCATTCCCAGAAGCTGAAATTCACTTACAAAGAGCAGAAGGAGTATGAGACGATCGACGATGATATTGCGGCGCTGGAAGACCGGCTTTCCCGGATTGAGAGTGAAATGGAGGCAAACGCCACCAACTCTGTAAAACTGCGGGAACTGCTGAATGAGCAGGAGCAGACGCAGCATATGTTAGATGAAAAAATGGAACGCTGGGTTTATTTAAACGACCTGGCAGAGAAGATCGCCCGGCAATAGAGCCGGGCGATTCCTGGATCAATGGCGAAAATTTCCCTGACATGCAGGGCAGAATCTCAGGGGCAGGAATCATTTGGTTTCCTGCTTTTGCTGATGGAGCATTTTGCGGGTGGCAAAGTAAAAGTGCTGACTGAGCTTTTTATCCATCAGCCCGATCACCTTTCCCATGGAGAGCGCTGCCAGCACCGTACCGATGCCGATTCCCCGGACATGCCCCAGGAAAAAGAAGGTCAGCGCGGCCGTGGTGACCACACAGATGGCATCAAAGCTGATTTTGATTTTCGGATAAGGGATGCCGGTGATCTGAGCCAGTTCCCGTGGAAACAGGTCCGTGGGGATAATGGGGAGACCGCAGCGGTTTGACAAGGCCACACCGAAACAGATCAGCAGATAGCTGATGATAAAATAAACCACGCACCAGGCAGGCTCCGTGGGCAGAGCCTGAATCCAGAACTCATGGAAATCCAGCAGCTTGCTGAAGATAAATCCAATCACAAAACTGAACAGATACGGAAATCTTCTGAAAATGCGTAGGGTACGCTGGAGATGGCTGAGATCCCTGATCTGGAATAGAGCATCAGCACAACGGCAAAGCTGTTGGTCAGGACAGCGATAGCCAGAGCCAGCTCCCCACGGAACAGGCTTTTTGTTTTCTGACGGTCTGCAGAAGGCTGTTGTTGTGTATCAGACATCCATATCACATCCTTTCCCGGTTGTTCTTCTTTTCCGGATCTATCTCTGGCAGTAATTGTGCCAGATTTTTTTCATGCGTATCATTTTGAAGGATTTTGACGCAGATGTCAAAATTGAGGAAGACATATTTCCGCAAGGGATCCGTCAGTCGTTATGACTTGTGAAAAAATTCTAAAAACATTCTAAAATTGACGTTTCAGTTGATGACATTTCCACAAATCCGGGGTATATTAAAGGTAGTGCAGATGAAAAAGGAGAAGACCCATGTCATACATAGAATTTGACAAGATCACAAAGATATATCAGGTGGGGGAGCAGTCTATCCAGGCGGTGGACGGGGCATCTTTTGTCGTGGAAAAAGGCGAGTTTGCCATTATTTTAGGAGCCTCCGGGGCGGGAAAGACCACGGCGCTGAATATCCTCGGCGGGATGGATGTGGCCACATCCGGGCGCCTGGTGGTGGACGGCAGAGATGTGACGAAATATGACAAAAAACAGCTGACCGGATACCGGAGGACGGATATCGGGTTTGTGTTCCAGTTTTATAATTTGGTGCCGAACCTGACGGCGCTGGAAAACGTGGAATTGGCGGCGCAGGTCTGTAAGGATTCCCTGGACGCGGCGGAGACGCTGCAGAAGGTGGGGCTGTCGGAGCGGATGGATAATTTCCCGGCGCAGCTGTCCGGCGGGGAACAGCAGCGGGTTTCCATTGCCCGGGCGCTGGCGAAAAAGCCCAAGCTGCTTTTGTGCGACGAGCCTACCGGGGCGCTGGACTATGTGACCGGACGGCAGATCTTAAAGCTTCTGCAGGATACCTGCCGGCGGGAGGGGATCACCATTGTCCTGATCACGCATAATTCTGCGCTGGCGCCCATGGCAGACCGCCTGATCCGCTTCCGCAGTGGCAAGGTGGTTGAGATGACCTGCAATGCACACCCTGTGTCAGTGGAGGAGATCGAATGGTAAGCGCATTAACAAAGGATATACTTCGGACAACGAGAAAAGAGGGCAAGCGCTTTTTTTCTATTTTGCTGATCACAGCCCTGGGCGTGACCATGATGACAGGACTGCAGGCTTCCTGCAACGACCTGCGCTATTCGGCGGACGCCCTGTACGATGAACAGCATCTGTTTGATATCTCGGTATCTTCCACCCTGGGGCTGGACGAAAATGATGTGAAAGCACTTCAGGGACTGGAGGATGTAAGCGTCGCGGAGGGAGAGTACTCCAAGAGCGTGTACACGGAGGTGGACGGCGGGCTGGAGGAGGCCCAGATCCAGACCATGGGGGAGCAGCTGAATATCCCCTATGTGGTGGAAGGGCGGCTGCCGCAGGCTGCGGATGAGATCGCGGTGAACGGCAGCTACCTGATCGATACGGGAAAACAGGTGGGCGATACGCTGACTTTTTCTGAGGAAGACCTGGAAGATGAGGAAGAGGAGGTTTTCCGGCCGGGTGCATATACCATCACGGCGGAGGTACTGAACCCCTTTGATGTGAATAATCCGGAGGGAAGCGTGTCCTTCCGTGCAGCGGCATCCGCGGCGTATACGTTTTTTGTGCTGCCGGAAGCGGCGGACACGGAGATTTATACGGCAGTCTATGTGTCGGTGGAGGGGGCGGAGGATTTGCTCTGCTATTCTGTGGAATATGAAGACCGGATCGAGGAGGTCAGACAGGAGATCCACACGACGCTGCGGGATCAGCAGCAGCAGATGCGCTATGACACCGTTTACAGCGACGCCATGGAGGAATACACAGACGCCCGGGACGAGGCGCTTCAGGAGCTGGCGGATGCCCAGCAGGAGATTGACGACGGCTGGGCGGAGCTGGAAGACGGGCGTCAGGAGCTGGCAGACGGCCGGCGTGAGTTAGAGGATGGCCGGCAGCAGCTGGCGGACAGCCGGCGGGAGCTGACAGATCGGGAGCAGGATGCCAACCGGCAGATTGCGGACGGGCAGGCGCAGATCGACGATGGATATGCACAGCTGGAGGATGGAAAGGCGCAGCTGGATCAGTCCGGTCAGGAACTGGCAGACGGGGAGGCGCAGCTGGCGCAGGCCAGACAGACACTGGCGCAGGCCAGGGAAGATACGTTCGCGCAGATTGACGATGGACTTGCGGCCTGTGAGGCCGGGAAGGAAGAACTTTCTTCCGGGATCTCCCAGTTGGAGACTGCGATCGCCGGGCTTCAGGCGCAGATTGCAGCCCTGGAGGAGCAGCTTTCCCAGGGCGGTGATCCGGGGGAAGTGCCGGGCGGCGAAACGGGGGAGGATTCTGGCGGCAGCCTGGCAAATCCGGACAGCGGGGCCGGGGATACCGGCGGGCTTCCGTCTGATCCGGAAGCGCTTCTGCAGCAGCTGCGCGGCCAGTTAGCGGCCTGCGAGACGCAGCTGGGCGAACTGCAGGGGCAGATGACAGAACTGAACGGACAGATTGCGAACCTGAAGGTACAGCGTACCGCCGCAGAGGAACAGTTTGAGCAGGCGGAGGCACAGCTGGACGCCGAGACGCAGACGTTTCTGCAGGGCAAGGCGGCGTATGAGTCGGGGCTTGCGGAATGGAATGCCAGCAAGGCGCAGTTAGACGCCAGCCAGGAAACCCTGAACCGGCAGGCAGCCAGCGGACGGGTGCAGATTGCCAGCGCCTGGGAACAGATCCGGGAAGCGGAAGCAGAGCTGGCGGAAGCGGAAGCAGAACTGGCGGATGGCGAAGCAGAGCTGGCGGACGGCGAACAGGAATTGCTGGACGGCCAGGCGGAATTGGATGAGAACCGGGCAAAAGCGATGGAGGAATTAGCGGATGCGAAGGAGCAGATCGATGAGATCGAAATGCCCACCTGGTATATCCAGACCAGGGATTCCCTCAGCGGCTATTCCAATGTGGACAGCGACGCCACATCGATCGAGGGGTTATCCGCATTTCTGCCGATTATCTTTTTCATTGTTGCGATCCTGATCAGCCTGACGGCCATCACCCGGATGGTGGAGGAAGACCGGGGGCTGATCGGTACTTATAAGGCGCTGGGCTTTACCAACGCAGAGATCCAGCGGAAATATTTTATTTACGCGCTGCTTGCCAGCCTTTCCGGAGGGATTGCAGGAGATATCCTCGGTTTTGTTGTTTTGCCGAAGATCATCTTTGTGTTCTTCAAAGTGATGTATCTGCTGCCGGAATATTACCTGCGCTTCCAGCTCTGGTCAGGAACCCTGGGGATCATTCTTTTTATGGGCGGTATCATGCTGGCGGTCTGGTATGCGGTAAGGAAGGATCTTTCCTATATGCCGGCGACCCTGATGCGGCCGCTGGCGCCGAAAAAAGGCGTGCGGATTTTCCTGGAGCGGATTCCTGCCATCTGGAAAAGAATGTCCTTCCTGAACAAGGTGACGGCGCGGAATATCTTCCGATATAAAAAGCATCTGATCATGACGGTGGTGGGAATCATGGGCTGTACCGGGCTTCTGGTCTGCGGTTTCGCCATTAAGAACACGGTGACAGACCTGATGCCGAAACAGTACGAAAATGTGACCCGTTATGACATTTTGGGCGTTGCGCTGGCGGATGACAATGCGCAGATCCTGTCTTACATGGATGACAGTGAAAATATCGAGGACTATGTCAATATCCAGGTGGATACGGTGACGGTCCGCAATGCAGAAGGGATAGAAGAGTCGGTGCAGATGTTTATCATTCCGGATGACTGTGAGATTTCGTCCTTTATCAAACTGACGGACGGGGACGGAAATGAGATTCCCCTCGCCTCCGATGGTCTGATGGTGACGCGGAGCGCCTCCGACGTGCTGGAATTGTCTCCCGGCGATGCGGTGCAGGTGCAGGATCTGTCCCTGAATGAGGCGGAGAACCCGGTGGCCTGTGTGACGGAAAATTATCTGGGAGACATGCTGTATATCAGTGAGAGCTGTTATGAAGAAGCCTTTGGCCTGGAAGCCGCGCCCAATGCGGTACTGGTAAACCTGACGGACAGCTGTCTGGCGGACGATCCGGCGGGCTATGCGGATGCGCTGGGGGCAAAGGACGGTTTCATTTCCGTGACCAGCACGGAGACGCTGAAGGAAGAATTCTCCCAGGCGTTTACTCTGATCAACTTAGTGGTTTATGTGGTGCTGATCCTGGCGGCGGCGCTGGCTTTTGTGGTGCTGTACACGCTTTCCACCACCAATATTTCCGAGCGTGCCCGGGAGGTGGCCACAATTAAAGTTCTGGGATTTTACGACCTGGAGGTGCATTCCTATATGAATAAGGAGACCATTATCCTTTCCATCATGGGCATTGTCCTGGGGATGCCGCTGGGAATGCTGATCAGCGAAGGACTCGGCTGGGTGCTGAAGATCCCGGGTCTGTACTTTGACATCAGTATCCACAGAGTCAGCTATCTGATCTGCGGCGTGATCGCCTTTGTCTTTACGATTATCGTGAACCAGATCACCAATCGCCTCCTGAATTCCATCGACCCGGCGGAAGCCTTAAAGAGTGTGGAATAAGAATTTACATTTTTTCCCGGAAATGCTATACTACTATGAGCATTGAGCGGGGGATGGATGAATCTGACGGCTCAAAGGAAAAGAGGAAATTGGAGGATAAAGTGATGTATATTACATGTCTGGATATGGAAGGCGTTTTAGTACCGGAGATTTGGATTGCGTTTGCCGAGGCCAGCGGGATTCCGGAGCTGAAAAAGACCACCCGTGACGAACCGGATTATGATAAGCTGATGCAGTACCGTCTGGATATTTTGAAAGAGCATGGTCTGGGATTGAAGGAGATCCAGGAGACGATCGCGAAGATCGATCCCATGCCGGGGGCGAAGGAGTTCCTGGATGAACTGCGTTCCTTCTGCCAGGTGATCATTCTCAGCGATACTTTTGAGCAGTTTGCCACGCCGCTGATGAAAAAGTTAGGCTGGCCGACGATTTTCTGCAATACCCTGGAGGTGGCGGAGGACGGTTCCATCACCGGTTATAAAATGCGCTGTGAAAAGTCCAAATATACTACAGTGAAGGCGCTGCAGTCCATCGGATACGAGACCATCGCCAGCGGCGACAGCTTTAACGATCTGGGCATGATCCAGGCCAGCAGGGCAGGATTTTTGTTCAAGAGCACAGAGCAGATCAAAAAGGATTATCCGCAGATCCCGGCGTACGAGGAGTACGATGAGCTCTTGGCTGCGATCCGGGCAGCCATGGCGCAGGAGTGACAAGGTAAATGAGATAGAAAACGGAAGAAAAGAGCCGGGAACCAGGCAGACGGGTTCCCGGCTCTGCTTGATCAAAAAGGAGGAGGCTTACCGTGCAGAGGATTTTAATTGTAGAGGATGACAGCACCATCGTGCGGTCGCTGGGGGAGTTCTTGCGGGGGGAGGGATTTTACACGGACGCGGTTTCCGGTCAGCGGGAGGCGCTGGAAAAAATCGAAGAGCAGAACTATGACCTGGCACTTTTGGATGTGGCCTTAAAGGACGGGAACGGTTTTTCTGTCTGTTCAGCGATCAAGCAGAAGAGAGATCTCCCGGTCATTTTCCTCACGGCGTCCGGGGATGAGTTCAGCGTGGTGACCGGACTGGATCTGGGAGCGGACGATTATATTGCCAAACCCTTCCGGCCGCGGGAGCTGATCTCCCGCATCAAAAGCGTGCTGCGCAGGTACGGAAAGGTGCAGTCGGTGCTGGAGATCGGGAAGGTGCGGGCGGATACGGAAAAAGGCGTGGTATATAAAGACGGCAGGGAGATTCCGCTTTCCGCCATGGAGTACCGTCTGCTGCTGGTGTTTTTGAATAACCGGGGGAAGATCCTGAGCAGAGCCCGCCTGTTAGAGGAGATCTGGGATGTGGCCGGGGACTATGTCAACGACAATACGCTGACGGTCTATATCAAACGCCTGCGGGAGAAGATCGAGGACAATCCCCAGGAGCCGGAACTGATTAAGACGGTGCGGGGGATCGGCTACCGGGTGGCGGACTGAGATCGGCAAAAGGCGGCGTGGATTCCCCGGCGGGGAAGCTGCGGCTGCCGGAAAGGGACGGACAGGGGATGCATTTGTTTCGGAATGAGGAAGTAAAACGGTTTACACTCTTTTATATGCTGGCAGGAGCCGGATTCTGCGCAGCGGGGGGCGTCTGGATTTCCGGGGAAGCCGCGCTGCTGCTTTCTGCGGCCTGCCTTCTGTTTTATGTGGTTTATCTGTGTTCCGCCAGAAAAAGATATGGAAAAATGTCCGGCCTGGCGGCGGGAATCGACCAGATGCTGCACAGCGGGAAGATGCTGGATCTGTCCGCGTTCCGGGAGGGGGAGCTGAGTCTTTTGGAGGATGAGCTTTCCAAGCTGATGATCCGGCTGCGGGAGCAGAATGACCAGCTGAAAAAGGAAAAAGTCCGGCTGGCGGACTCCATTGCCGATATCTCCCATCAGATCCGCACGCCGCTGACAACGGCCAATCTGCTCCTGGCTTCCCTGAAAAAGGAACAGGAAGCACCGGTGCAGCCGGGAAGTATCCATACCCGGCTGCTGGAGCTGACCCGTCTGTTAGAGCGGATCGAATGGCTGATCTCGGCGCTTTTGAAGATGGCGAAGCTGGATGCCGGGGCGGTAAACTTCCGGACAGAGGAGCTGACCTTTGCGCAGGTGGTGCGAAAAGCCATGGAACCGCTGGAGATTCCCATGGAACTGAAAGAGCAGGAGCTGGTCTGCCGGCTGGAAGGCGGGGTTTGCGGAGACCGGCTGTGGCTGGTGGAGGCTGTGGGAAATATTCTCAAAAACTGCATGGAGCATACGCCGTCAGGAGGCAGGATTTTGGTGGAGGGAACGGAAAACGCGATTTTTTCCCAGCTGCTGATCCGGGATACCGGGCCGGGCATTGCCAAAGAAGACCTGCCCCATCTGTTTGAACGTTTTTATAAAGGGGCGTCCTCCTCCGAACAGAGTGTGGGGATCGGCCTGGCGCTGGCCAGATCGATTATCTGCGCGCACAACGGCTCTGTCCAGGCGGACAACTGTCCGGACGGAGGAGCGGAGTTCCGGATCCGGTTTTATAAAACAGTTGTGTAAAATGACAGAATTGTCACCTGCCAGTCACGGCACAGTCATCCCGGCTGTGTATGATAGAGCCATAAAGAAAAGGAGGGGATACGAATGGAAATCCTGAAGATTGAGAATCTGACGAAGGTTTATGGCTCCGGTGAAAACGCAGTGACAGCGCTGGATCATATTTCATTTTCGGTAGAACAGGGAGAGTTTATTTCGATTATCGGACCTTCCGGTTCCGGAAAGTCCACACTGCTTCATATTTTGGGAGGCGTTGACAAACCCACCTCCGGCAGGGTGCTGATGAACGGGGAAGATGTGTACGCCAGGAATGAGGAGCAGCTGGCGATCTTCCGCCGCCGGGAGGTGGGGCTGATCTATCAGTTCTATAACCTGATCCCGGTCTTAAATGTAAAAGAGAATATCACGCTTCCTGCCCTGATGGACGGCCGGCAGGTGAATGAGGAGCGGCTGAGGGAACTGATCCATATCCTGAATTTAGAGGGGAGGGAGGGGCATCTTCCCAACCAGCTGTCCGGGGGACAGCAGCAGCGGGTTTCCATCGGGCGGGCGCTGATGAACGCCCCGGCGGTGGTGCTGGCGGATGAGCCCACCGGGAACCTGGATTCTAAAAACAGCCAGGAGATCGTGGAGCTTTTGAAAATGTCCAATCAGCGGTATCATCAGACGCTGATCATGATTACCCATGATGAAAATATTGCCCTGCAGGCTGACCGTATCATCTCCATCGAAGATGGGAAGATTACCAGAGATGAGGTGATCCGCCGATGAAAATATTCCGTAAAATCACCTGGGAAACCATGAAACAGAACCGGATGCGGACGGCGGTGACGATCATCGGGGTGATCCTGTCAGCGACACTTTTTACCGCGGTCACAGTATTCTGCAGCAGTTTGGCGTCTTTTTTGGAAAAGACGTACATTTACAATTCCGGTAATTACCATCTGGCGGCAGAATGGGTGGATGCGGAAACGAAGGACGCCTGCCTGGCCGATCCGGATACGGAGCTGATGTCCTCGGCTATGGTGCTGGGATACGCCGAAATCGGCAGCAGCAACCCGGATAAACCCTACCTCTATGTGGAAGCGGCAGACGCTGTGTTTTACCGGGAGATGCCGGTGCATCTGACGGCGGGCAGGATTCCGGAAAACGGGGGTGAGATTCTCCTGCCGGATCATCTGTATACGAACGGCGGGGTTTCTTTTGAGATCGGGGATACCCTGACGCTGCAGACCGGGGAGCGGGTGATCGTTGGCGCCGAGGAGGAAAAACTGGGACAGTACAATCCGTATCTCGGGGAGGAGGAGCAGCTGACGGATCTGACCGAGGAAACGTATACCGTCTGCGGTTTTTATGAGCGTCCACAGTTTGAAGATTATGCTGCCTGTGGGTATACGGCCCTGACCGGAATGGAGGAGGGAGAAAAACAGCCTGCGGATGCAGTATATGACGTTTATGTGAGGCTGATGAACCCGGCGAAAAACCTGGAGCGGTATCAGACAGAATACTTTTATGATTATTCTGTGACTTATAACAACGATCTGCTGATGTTTTCCGGGATGTTTGTTTTTGGAAATTTCAGCCTGTTTTTCTTTGGAATGGTCGTTTTCTTTGTGGGACTGATTTTTGTAGGATCCGTATCGCTGATTTACAGCGCTTTTTCCATCTCGGTCAGCGAGCGGACGCGGCAGTTCGGCCTGTTGGCTTCCGTGGGCGCCACCAAACAGCAGATCGCGCGGATGGTCTGGCAGGAATCGCTGATCGTGGCGGCAGTGGGGATTCCCGGCGGGATCGCAGTGGGAATTGCCGGAATCGGGATCACCCTCCGGCTTTTGGGAGACCGGTTTGATGCCCTGATTGCTTCCCCGTACCAGATGACGCTGGCTGTGAGCTGGAAGGCGATTGGACTGGCAGTGGTAATCGCCCTGTTTACGGTACTGGTCTCCGCCCTGATTCCGGCGATGCGGGCCACTATGGTTCATCCTATCGACGCCATCCGGCAGAATCAGGATATCCGGATCAGGAGCAGAGATGTGAAAACCCGGCCGTCGTTTTACCGGTTCTTTGGCCTGGAGGGAATGCTGGGGAAAAAATATTTTCTGCGCAGCCGGAAAAAGTACCGGAACACAGTGATTTCCCTGACTTTCAGCGTGATTTTGTTTATTACGGCCAGCAGTTATGGTCTGTACTTAAAGGACAGTGTGACAGAAAGCGCCGGAACCAGCAATTACGATGTATCTTATATGGGCATCCCGGCAGGGACGGAAGTGCCGGAAGAAGAACTGCGGAGCGCGGCAGGCGTGGCGCAGATGGCCTGGAGTTCGACGGAGTACAGGGAATGTATCCTGGATCAGGAGGAAACCTCCGGCAGTTATCAGGACTATATGCAGGAGATGGAAACCCTGGTTCAGGATCAGGGAGACGGCATCGCGTATGATCCCAGACCCGCAGATGTGGTCGGTCAGTATGTGTTGCCGGTCAGCATCTATTATCTGGATGAAGCGACCTATGCTGATTTTGTCCGTGACCGGGGGCTGGATGAAGCCACCTACCTGCAGGATGGGGAAGTTCCCGCGATTGTGATGAATCGGGGAAGCAGTACGGTCTATTGGGATGGAGAACGATTTTCTTTCGGGTTCGACTATCTTGCCAGGGGGCTGGATACGCTGCGTCTGGCGGCAGAACCGCCAAAGATAGACGGTTATACGGCAATCCTTACCAACTGGTGTCCGGCGGATACGGTGGAAACCGCCGGGGACACGGCAGTGCTGTCCGGTCAGGGGAAAGATGGCAGAGAATACGTATTTTGCGACCAGTATGTCAGGGACGAAGAGTCCAACGCCTGTGAATATGACGAGAACGGGGTGATTTTAGGGGCGCGCAATATTCCGGCGCAGCTGGAGCGCGTAGAAGTGGGAGCCTGTGTGGAGGAACGGCCTCTGGGCGTTCCATCCGGGGAAGTGCTGAGCCTGATCTATCCTTATCATATGATGCCGGAAGAGGAACGGGAGGAGAATCCGCCGGTCTGCTACTTTGTGGCGGAGGATCATGAGCAGATGCTGGACAGCATCCAGGCTGTTTTCGAGGAACATGGCCTGCGGACCGGAGAGGATTCGCTGCAGGATCTGCTGGCTGCAGAGGAAAATGCCAGAAACTTAGTGATGATCATTCACGTATTTTCCTATGGGTTTATCATCCTGCTTTCCCTGATCTCCGTGGCGAATGTATTTCACGCCATTTCCACCAATATCAGCCTGCGGCGTCGGGATTTCGCCATGTTAAAGAGTGTGGGAATGACACAGAAAAGTCTGCTGCGGATGCTGAAGTTTGAGTGTCTGATCTATGGGGCGCGTGCCCTGACCTGGGGACTTCCCATCGGATTTATACTGGGGCTGGCAGTCTTCCGGATCGTGGGCACAGTGTACAGTGAACGCTTTTACCTGCCCTGGCAGCCTTATGTGATCGTTGTGGTCTGCGTGTTTGCCGTGGTGTTCCTGTCCATGCGTTACGCGGTTCGCAGGGTAAGGACGGAAAACCCCATCGAGGCATTGAAAGAAGAAAATTAGAATACGGTTATGAAAGAGGGAGGCCTGCTGATCTGCGCAGGCCTCCTTTCCGGCATAAGGCGGCGGACAGGACAGGGACGCAGGGAATGATCTGCTCAGATCTCAGGCAGGGAATCACGGATAAAAGATGAAAAGCGGGGTGTAAGGGCGGGGATAATTTTGATATAATAAAAAAGATTTATCCTGATGCCTTGAAAATAGCAGAGAAGGGAATGGATTTGATGAATCAAAAATTTTATAATGAAGTAAAGGCAATATTGATTACCGCGAGAAATAGGGTTTATCAAACTGCGAACTTTGCAATGGTTGAAGCTTATTGGAATATCGGAAAAACCATTATAGAGGAACAGGGTGGAAATGAGAAAGCGGAGTATGGCACAGGCCTGCTGAAAGAGTTGTCAAAGCAAATGACGCAGGATTTTGGCAAAGGATTTACCGTTGCCAATTTGAAAAATATGCGGCAGTTTTATTTGACGTTTCCAAATAGCTACGCACTGCGTAGCGAATTGAGTTGGACACATTATCGGCTTCTGATGCGAGTAGAGAATGAAAATGCACGAGAATTTTATATGCAGGAAGCTTATTATGAACGGGAACTTATGAATGAAGGGGATAATCCACCGATTGGCATTGTATTATGTGCAGATAAGAGTGAATCTGTGGTTAAATATACGTTGCCTGAAAATGAAACGAAAATCTTTGCTTCAAAATATAAGTTATATTTGCCAAGTGAAGAAGAGTTGCTGCGAGAATTGAATTAGGAATATCAGGCGTTGGAATCTGGTAAGACAGGGGAAGAGGATGCTGTTCGTATGAAAGAAGAATAAAAAATTCTTCAATGAAAATGAGAGGTATATTCCATATTGGGTTTAATTTTAGTTGATAAGTAGTTGATGTGTATTAGAATGGCACCAGACTGAAAAGAATCATTATTTTTGGGAGGAAACAGAATATGAGCATGAAAGAACAGCTGCAGTATCTGGATCGGCTGTATGATTTCAACAGCACCAGACCCACAGAACTGGAAAAAAGGAACGCCCTGCTGAAAGAGATGTTCGCGGAGATCGGTGCGGGAGCGCTGATCATGCCGGGCATCACTATCGGGGATCATGTGGTAGTGGGCGCCGGAAGCGTGGTCACAAAGGATCTTCCTTCCAATGTGATCGCGGTAGGCAATCCCTGCCGTGTGCTGCGCGAGATTGGCGACCATGAGCGGGAGTATTATTTTAAGGACAGGCGGATTGATTATGCCCGGCTGGAGGATGAGAAAAGGGAAGCAGAGTCATTCTGGGAGAACAACCAATAGAGGTTACGTTTTGTGAGAGTTCAGGATTTCGTTTTTAGTTTGGCGGGAGGACGGGAATGTTTTCGGAACAGGAATTACGGATACGGAAAGAAACGGACGGCCGGGGAAGCTGGCCGGAGGATTATTATAAAAAGATGGATCCGGCAAAACGGCGCGGGCTTCTGGATGAGGCGCTGGCAGCTCGTCCCGGCGACATCCGGCTGACGCAGATCAGGCAGCTGTTTGAACTGCGCTATACACGGGATAAAAAAGGCGGTTATGCAGATCGGTTCCTGCGGGCGTGGCTGGATCTGAAAATGACGGCGGGGAACCTGCAGAGTAAATTTGCGGAAAAGAAAAACAGGAAAAATGCCCTGAAAGCGCTGCATTGCCTCTGCCTGGATCAGACAGATGTTTTTTCAGAGGAGATTCTGTCCAGGGAGATGTTTCATCTGGCAGTGCGCTATATGCTGGCCTGTGCGGAGGATGCCAGCTACGGTGCCGTGTTCCTGGGATTCGGGAAAATGAGCGATGCGAAGCGTCGGCAGAAGATCCGCCAGGATCTGGATCAGATCGGGAAAATCCTGCCGGGCGCGCTGGGGCTGGAGAAGGAATTCGGCATTCTGACAGAAGCCGTCCGCCGCGCGGAGGAGCAGTATCTGAAAGAAACGGAAGAACTGTGATTTTTGTGTTGACTTCCTGTGAAAAACGAGTAAAGTATTCTCAGAATCAGTTGCCAGGCGGCTGACAGTGAAAAGGAGACAGAGAAATGAAGTACAAATGTGTAAACCATCTGGATCGATTCTGGTTCCGCGACGCACAGATGGAAAAGTGCGAATATCAGGAAAACCGGATGACCTGGGTGCTGAGCGGAGCTGCGGCCAGATATAACAATCCTGAGAATGAGACTCTGACAGACCGCTATATGGACACGGCGCAGGTTCGTTTCCTGGATGTGAAGATCCGGAGATGCTTCTTAGAAGGGGCAAAGTATTATGACGCGGACGGCGTGCTGCAGCGGGAGGTGCCGGATACCGAGATCCCGGCGGAGGATTATGAAAAGACCTTCCGGCTGTTTGCGGACGGCGTGATGTTCTGGGTGAAGGAAAAGGAGGCGGCTTTTGGAGGCGCACATTGCTGTGAGGCGGCGGTGGATGTGACAGATCCGGAAACCGGCGGGACAGATACCTATTGGCTGGAATTGGAGTACGGGAAAGCGGTAACAGAGTGGGAGCATTTTCTGAATAAGGCGATGTTGGAGTAAGATGGGAAAGACAAAAATAGATAAAAGTAAACTGATTTTTTCAAATCATGATTTAAAAGTACTGCTGGTTCCCCTGATGATCCAGCAGCTTTTAGCTGCGCTGATGGGAACGGTGGATACTGTTATGGTCAGCAATGTGGGAAGCGCGGCGATCTCCGCGGTATCGCTGGTGGATTCCATCAATAACCTGATGCTGCAGGTGTTTGCAGCACTGGCGGCAGGCGGCACCATCGTCTGCGCCCAGTATCTGGGGAAGAAAGAGCCAAAGGAATGCAACCGGGCGGCCAGGCAGGTGTTTCTGGCAATGTTTGTGATCTCCATGCTGATCATGGTGTTCTGTCTGATCTTCCGTTACCCCCTGCTGAGGATCATCTTCGGACAGGTGGAACCGGATGTCATGGAAGCGGCACAGACATATTTCCTCCTGACGGCGCTGTCCTATCCGTTTATTGCGCTGTTTAATGCCAACGCTTCCTTCTTCCAGGCGGAGGGCAATACCCGTCTGCCGATGATGGTTTCCGTGCTCTGCAACTTTGTCAATATTGCCGGAAATGCCATCACGATTTTCGGGCTTGGCTGGGGCGTATTCGGCGCTGCGCTGTCTACCCTGATCTCCAGGATTCTGATGGCAGTGATTATGATGTGTTTCCAGAGGCGGGACCGGCAGGTGATCGTGATCCGCAATTATGCGAAAATCCGTCCGGATTTCGCGCTGATCTGGGTGATTTTAGGCGTAGGTATTCCGTCCGGTATTGAAAACGGTATGTTTCAGTTCGGTAAGCTGGCGATCCAGTCTACAGTGTCAACGCTGGGGACCACCGCCATTGCAGCCCAGGCCATGACCATCATCCTGGAAAACCTGAACGGAATCGCCGCCATGGGAATCGGAATCGGGCTGATGACGATCGTCGGCCAGTGCATCGGCGCAGGGGAAAAGGAACAGGCGGTTTATTATGTGAAGAAGCTTTCCTGGATCAGCGAGGCTGTGGTGGTGGGCTGCTGTCTGCTGTTGTTTGCCCTCACGAAACCGATCACGTTCATCGCCGGTATGGATCCCGCCAGCGCGGACATGTGTTTTTATATGATGGGCTGGATCACGCTGGTGAAACCCATCGTATGGGTAATGGCGTTCATCCCCGCCTACGGACTGCGCGCAGCCGGGGACGTGAAGTTCTCCATGATCGTCTCCACCATTTCCATGTGGGTGTTCCGGGTGGTGCTCTGCGTCTACCTTTGCCGGGTACAGGGCTTTGGCCCCATCGCTGTCTGGATCGGCATGTTCGTGGACTGGACGGTGCGCGGGATCATCTTCGGCATCCGCTTTAAGAGCCGGAAATGGCTGCGGCACAGAGTGGTGTAATCACCTGGCATTGCGGTAACGATCTGCCGGTTTATGCAGATTCCGGACTTCCTGTTCAGACAGGTGGCCGTTGACATTGCGCTTTGCGGAAGATCTCTGCCCATCTTCTGTTCCGGCGCTGTTCTTCGCCTGCTGTTTGGGATCTGCCCTGACGGTGGGCGGCGGGTAGGGATAGAGATTCTGGTAGGACTCTTCCTCTGCTTCGCTGGTGATGGCAGACGGGATCAGCCCGGTCTGGTCAGAAGCGGAGGCAGAATGCATCAGGTAGTCATAGGATTCATTTTCTTTTCTGGACATAAAAAACTCCTTTCACAAATACGATGATTCATCTTAGTATTTGCGAAAGGAGTTTTTTTATTCTTCCCAGCAGACATGCTCTAAAATAAATTCCATGGCCTTGTCCAGCTGCAGCTGGTCAGAGATCCCCTCGATCTCCTCATCCCCCAGCATACTGGCGAAAACCTCCGGATCTTCGCCTTCCCCGGCAGCCATGGCGGCGATCTCCCCGGCAAGCTCTTCCTCTGTGACGGTCAGGTGTTCCCGGTTGGCAATCGCGTGGAGGACAGACTGCTGGCGAATGATCTGCGCAGCCTCGGCTTCCTTTTCCGCCCGGATCTGCCGTTTGTTTTTTCCGGTTCTCTTACAGTACTTTTCCAATGTCATATTGCTGTCTTCCAGGTCATAGAGAAAATCATCGTAGAGATCTTCCGCCAGATCCTGCAGCAGGTCCCTGTCCACAGGAACGGAGGAATCCGCGATCACCTGATCCAGCAGTTCCCGGGTCAGCTTCTGATAGGCGGAAAGCTCATGGCGTTCCGCCAGCTCTTCCCGGATGGCGTTCCGCCAGTCGGCCAGCGTCTCATACTCAGAAAAATCCCGCGCAAATTCGTCGTTGATTTCCTGGTATTCCGGGATCCGCAGCCCGGTCAGATGTACATGGTAAATCACTTCTTTTTGGCGGAGGTCGGCGATCCGGTAATCCGACGGAAATGTCACGCGGATCTCGAATCGGTCGCCGATGGAATGTCCCGCGACAGCTTCCTCAAATCCCTTTACGAACGTGTGGGAACCCAGCAGCAGGGGATAGCTCCTGCTCTGGCCGCCGGGGATATCCTTCCCGTCGCAGCGGGCGTTGAAATTGAGGATTGCCTGGTCGCCCATGCGGGCAGGACGGTCGTCCACAGTATATACAACAGAATTTTCCCGCTGTTTATTTTTCAGAACTTTGTCAATCTCTGCTTCCTTTACGGTAATATCCGGCCTTCTGGCGCGGAGTCCTTTGTAATTTCCAAGTTTCATAGATCTGCTCCCTTTGATCATCAATGATTGCCATCATCATACCACATTTTGGCGGGAGCTGCAGAGAATTTATAAATTACCTCTTAATATATTCCGTATTTCATAGTCGCTTCATACCAGGCGATCAGGTTCTCCCGTTTGCACTGGTCGATGGACATGGAGTTGGACATGATATATCCGCCGCCGGGGGCACAGATATCCAGCAGCCGTCTGGTCTCCTCCACGACAGCCTCTTTCGTGCCGTGCATCAGAAGGCCGGTGTCAAAGTTTCCGGCGATGCAGGCGATACCGGAGAGGGCGT
>CALWGM010000132.1 GCA_944380065.1 uncultured Lachnospiraceae bacterium | reverse complement strand
AAAAATTAACTCAGATATGCGCAGGGGTTTATGGACTGTACAATCCCAGGAAGATCAGTCATGCCGCTCATCCCTGTTTTTGTAGCACTGGCAGAATCTGGCGTGATCGGAAGGCTCCATGCCGGCTGCATATAAATGGGAGGTATCCCCAAAGGCTGCCGTCCGGAAATAAGCGGTTCCTTCCCGCCGTTCTTCTGTATATACGGTTGTAATGGAAGCGGGCGCCGCGCAGAATCCATGCCACAGCAGCATGGGGGAAATGTTCAGCAAATGGCTCAGGAGCACACATTCCAGGCCAAAATGACAGAAAAAGATAATCGTATCATTGTTGGGCCGCTCTGCGCGGTAGCAGAAGCCGTCCCGCACATAGCCGTGTTTTTTCAGCAGTTCATCCAGCCCGGTACAGACGGAATCATATGCTTCTTTGACATGACCGGCCTTCATGATCTCTGTATCTGCCCAGGTATCCAGGGAAAAATATCCGGGGTCGGCCGTCCAGTCCCGGGGAAGCCAGTCCCAGGTAATGGATTTTACACCGGGCTGATCCGGGCGTTCAATCTGCGGCGGGAATTCCTGCAGCCAGTCTAATGTGACCGCGGTGCGGTGCATTTTTTTCAGCGTACAGCTGGCGGTATCCTGCGCCCGTCCCAGGGGGGACACATAAAAAGCCTGGATCTTCAGCTTTGCCAGGCGTTCCGCCGCTGAGGCGGCCTCCAGCCATCCCCGTTCCGTCAAAGTATCCAATTCATAATTTGGTTCGCCGTGTCTTACGATCATCAGTCTCATCGTCTTCCATCTCCTGTGCCTTTATAATCTTTTGTTCTGATGAATCCTATTGTGTGATAATCTGACTGAAATGTCAAGGTTACTGTTCGGGCCAGCATCAAACATTTACTGTTTGATGCGTCAGAACATGAGCAGGGGGTGAGCAAATCTAAAATTTTTTTGGTTTCCGGTTCCTTTTCGCGGCGAAATATAGTATACTGTAGGTAACCGGAGAAAACCTTTGATCCGGTAATTCAACGTAAGTTTGGAGGTAGCACTATGGGTATAAGCGTAAATGTAAGAGGGAAAAATATTCAGATTACAGACAGTCTGCGGGATGCTGCGGAAAAGGCGATCACCAAATCCCGCCATTTTCTTTCTGATATGGCAGCGGTCAATGTCCTGCTCAGTTCTGTGGGACAGGTATGCTCGGCGGAGATTACAGTCAAAGACCGGAATGCTCTTGCCAGAGTGGAAGAGTCAGGAAATGATATGTATAATGTTCTCCATGAGGCAGGGGAGATTCTGGAGAGAAAACTGAAAAAATATAAAAACCAGATGGTGGCTAAAAATGAGGGGCGTCCTACCTCCCATGCCACGGCGGAGCGGATTGGGGACACGCTTTCCGGGGCAGATACAGAGCATCCGGATGCGGAGGAGCAGATTGAGATCCGGAAGGTAAAACGGTTTGGGATCAAGCCCATGTTCCCGGAGGATGCTGTTCTGGAGATGGAGCTTCTGGGACATGATTTCTTTGTATTCGCCAATGCGGAGGAGGATTGTGAAGTCAATGTGGTTTACCGCAGGAAAAAGGGCGGCTACGGACTGATCCGTCCGGAATTTGAATAAGCGCTCCGGCGGTACATACCGGAGGCGGATCTGCTGCTGTACGGCAGATCAGACAGAAATGATATTTCAATGAGGAGCAGTGAAAGCGCTGTCTGTTCCCGGAAGGGAGGATGACAGCGCTTATCTTTTTGCTCCGCTGGCAACAGGCAGCCGGGAGGGCAGCGGTATTTTTTCTTTCCGGTTCCCTTGACAAATACCCGATACGGGTATATAATTTCGGCAGAAACAGATACCTTATACGGGTATATGGGGACAGGAAGGAGGACGGGGAATGTCTGAGGAGAAAAACTGCTGCGGATGTGCCACCGGAAAGACAAAGGAACGTTCGGCGGAAGAACTGAAGACCCTGATGAACCGCTTAAACCGGATCGAGGGACAGGTGCGGGGCGTGAAGCGGATGCTGGAGGAAGACGCCTACTGTGTGGATATTCTGATCCAGGTTTCCGCGATCAATTCCGCCCTGAACAGCTTTAATAAAGAACTGCTGGCCAATCACATCCGCAGCTGTGTCGTAGAAAATGTCCGTTCCGGGAATGAGGAAGTGATCGACGAGCTGGTGAAAACCATCCAGAAGCTGATGAAATGAGGTTACATACAGGAAACAGAGGTGAATGGAATGGAACAATATAACGTAACCGGGATGAGCTGCGCCGCCTGCAGCGCCCATGTGGAAAAGGCGGTGGCAAAGGTTCCCGGCGTATCCTCGGTGACGGTGAGCCTGCTGACCAATTCCATGAGCGTGGAAGGGACAGCAGATCCGCAGGCTGTGATCGAAGCGGTGGCAGCGGCCGGGTACGGTGCCGAGAGAAAGGGCGAAAAAGCTGCCGCAGCCGGAAGCAGTCTGGATGCGGATGCGCTGAAAGATAAGGAAACGCCGAAAATGGTGAAGCGGCTGATCGCTTCCGTGGTGATCCTGCTGCCGCTGATGTATGTCTCCATGGGGCATATGATGTGGAACTGGCCGCTTCCGGCGGCATTTGCGGAAAATCATGTGGCAATGGGGCTGTACCAGATGCTTCTGACCATTTTGGTGATGGTGATCAACCAGAAGTTTTTTATCAGCGGATTTTCCGGACTGATTCACCGTTCCCCCAATATGGATACTCTGGTTGCCATGGGGTCGGCGGCGTCGTTTGCCTACAGCACCTATGCCCTGTTCGCCATGACGGGAGCGCAGATGCGGATGGATGCGGACGCAGTGGCGGGATATATGCATTCCTTCTACTTTGAGTCGGCGGCCATGATTCTGACGCTGATCACGATAGGGAAGACTCTGGAATCCTATTCCAAGGGGAAAACTACCAACGCGCTGAAAAGCCTGATGCAGCTGGCGCCGAAGAAGGCCACGGTACTCCGGGACGGCAGCGAGCAGGTGGTTCCGGTGGAGCAGGTGCAGAAAGACGATATTTTTGTGGTGCGCCCCGGGGAGAGCATTCCGGTGGATGGAGTGGTGCTGGAAGGCATCAGCGCAGTGGATGAGGCGGCCCTGACCGGGGAGAGCATTCCGGTGGATAAGGAACCGGGCAGCAGCGTTTCCGCGGCAACGATGAATCAGTCCGGCTTCTTAAAGTGCCGGGCCACGAGGGTCGGCAAGGATACCACCCTTTCCCAGATCATTCAGATGGTCAGCGACGCGGCAGCCACCAAGGCGCCGATTGCCAAGGTGGCGGATAAGGTTTCCGGCGTTTTTGTGCCCGCGGTACTTTTCGTGGCGGCTGTCACTTTTGTCATCTGGCTGATGACGGGACAGGTGTTCGGATTTGCCCTGTCCAGGGCCATTGCCGTGCTGGTAATCAGCTGTCCCTGCGCCCTTGGCCTGGCTACGCCGGTGGCGATTATGGTAGGAAACGGTCTGGGCGCCAGAAACGGCGTGCTGTTTAAGACCGCGGTTTCTCTGGAGGAAACCGGAAAAATCGATATTGTGGCGTTGGACAAAACGGGAACCGTCACGACCGGACAGCCCAGTGTGACAGATCTGATCCCCGCGCCGGGGAGCTCAGAGGAGGAACTGCTGCGCATGGCCTGTGCGCTGGAACAGAAAAGCGAACACCCGCTTGCCCGGGCAATCTTAGCGTATGCTTCCGAAAAGCAGATGACGGAAGACGCTGTGGAGGATTTTCAGGCGGTGGTGGGAAACGGCCTGTCCGGAACCTGGCATGGGAAGCAGCTGTCCGGCGGGAATCTGAATTTTATCAGCAGGAAGGTTCCGGTATCAGATGAGATGCGAAACCGGGCGGATCAACTATCGGAGGAGGGCAAGACGCCGCTGTTTTTTGCCGGGGGACAGACGCTGTGCGGCATCATTGCGGTGGCGGATGTGATCAGGGAAGACAGTCCTGAGGCCGTCCGGCAGCTGCAGCGCATGGGTATCCATGTGGTGATGCTGACCGGGGACAACGAACGGACAGCCCGGGCGATCGGCGCCCAGGCCGGGGTGGACGCGGTGATCGCAGGCGTTCTCCCGGACGGCAAGGAGGCGGTGATCCGCAGACTCGGCGAAATCGGGAAGGTCGCCATGGTGGGCGACGGCATCAACGACGCGCCCGCCCTGACCCGGGCAGATATCGGCATTGCCATTGGAGCCGGAACGGACGTGGCGCTGGACGCGGCGGATGTAGTGCTGGTGAAGAGCAATCTGCCGGATGTGCCGGCTGCCATCCGTCTGAGCCGGAGAGTGCTGCGCAACATCCATGAAAATCTGTTCTGGGCTTTCATTTACAATGTGATCGGTATTCCGCTGGCTGCCGGAGTGTGGTATCCGCTGTTTGGCTGGGAGTTAAATCCCATGTTCGGAGCAGCGGCCATGAGCCTTTCCAGCTTCTGCGTGGTGATGAACGCCCTGCGGCTGAATCTGGTGAAGGTTCACAGCACCCGCCGGGATCATCCGAAGCGGCATCCGCTGGCAGAAGAACGCTTCCGGGCACAGATCAGGCAGATCACCGGCGCAGAACCGGATGTTTTGGCTGCAGCTGATGACGGGACAGCATGTGCCTGCGCAATTCAGACAGCAAACTCTGCTGAAAAAGAGATGAATTATAAAAAGGAGACAGAAACGATGGAAAAAACAATGGAAATCAAAGGAATGATGTGCGGACACTGTGAGAAGCATGTGAAGAACGCGCTGGAAGCCATCGAGGGCGTGGTATCCGCGGAGGCCAGTCATGAAAAAGGCACCGCTGTGGTACAGCTGAGCACAGAGGTGGCGGATGAGGTGCTGAAAAAAGCGGTGGAAGACGCGGATTATGAAGTGGTGGCGATTCGCTGATTTTCTGTTTACAAAACAGATATCGGGATGCTATACTGAATGAAAATAAGAGCTGACCCATTCAGGGAAATAGGAACTTTCAGAAGGCAGTTCCTGTTTCCCTGATTTTGTGCGGGAAGAAAGAGGTTTTGGAAAATGCGGGATTGGAAACAGAAAAAGGGCAGAAGATGGAAAGGGTCTTTTCTGACCCTGATTATCGGTCTGGCGTTATTGTTCCCCGGATGCAGCCTGTCGGGATCTTCGGGTGAAGTTTCACAGACAGGGTCAAACGTCCATACCGGGGTGTCTGTGGAAGCCACAGAGCGGATGGAAGAGTGGACGGGGCTTGCCCCTGATGAGGTGAATTATGCCGACAGCGTGGAGGAGGTCCCGGAATATGAGGGAGAAATCTATGCGGTCATCGAGGATAATCAGCCGGATTTCACGGAGGCGGAGTTAAAAGAGACGGAATCCTATGAATCTTACAGTGATCTGGACGCCCTGGGGCGCTGCGGGGAGGCTACCGCCTGTATCGGTCAGGATCTCATGCCAGCAGAAGAGCGCGGCTCCATTGGCCAGGTCAAACCTTCCGGCTGGCATACGGTGAAATATGATGTGGTGGACGGCATGTACCTTTACAACCGCTGTCATCTGATCGCATATCAGCTGACAGCGGAAAACGCAAACGAGGAAAACCTGATTACCGGAACGCGCTATATGAATGTGGAGGGCATGCTTCCCTTTGAAAATATGGTGGCAGATTTTGTGAAAGAGACCGATTATCACGTTCTTTACCGCGTCACGCCCATTTATGAAGGTGACGATCTGGTGGCTTCCGGTGTGGAGATGGAAGCACAGTCGCTGGAGGACGGCGGCGAGGGGATTTGTTTCCATGTATATATCTATAACATCCAGCCTGGTATCGCCATTGATTACGCAACCGGTGACAGCTGGGAATCGGAGGAAACCATTTTTGACCAGAAGGACGGGGAGGTGACACCGGATCCCGGGGATGCGCAGGCTGCAGCGGAAACCTACATCTTAAATACCAATACCATGAAATTCCACAAACCGGACTGCTCCAGTGTGGACGACATGGAGGAACATAATAAGCAGGAATATACCGGGAACCGTGCAGATCTGATGGCGGACGGGTATGAGCCCTGCGGGCGGTGTAAGCCGTAGGGTAACGATCAGGAAAGATAAGTAAAATCATGAACATCACACTTTATACCGTAGGAAAAATCAAAGAAAATTTTTACCGTCAGGCGATCGAAGAGTACACAAAACGTCTTGGACGATACTGCAGACTCCGGATTGTTGAGGTGGCAGACGAAAAAACGCCGGATCATGCCAGCCCGGCGGTGGAAGCGCAGATCAGGCAAAAGGAAGGAGAGCGTCTGCTGAAACAGATCAAAGACGGAACGTACCTGGTGGCACTGGCAATCGAAGGAAAGAAAATGGATTCGATCGCTTTTGCAGAGAAGATTCAGCAGTTAGGGCTGCATGGAACCAGTGAGATCGGTTTTGTGATCGGCGGTTCCCTTGGCCTTTCTGATTCCGTTTTATCCAGGGCAGACATGAAACTGAGCTTTTCGGATCTGACCTTTCCTCATCAGCTGATGCGGGTGATTCTGCTGGAGCAGATTTACCGCGCATACCGGATCATATCCAATGAGCCATATCATAAATAATACATGAAAAAAAGTATTGTTGATTTCAGGAGAACCATATGAAAGCAGTCGTTTATCAGGGAAACAACCAAATTGCTTTAGAGGAACGCCCGATTCCCCGGATCCGGGATGAACGGGACGCCATCATCCGTGTGACGCTGACTACCATCTGCTCCAGCGATATCCATATCAAACACGGCGCGGTGCCGAACGCCCGGCCGGGAGTGATCCTGGGGCATGAGTTTGTGGGCGAGGTTGTCCGCACCGGAAGTGCGGTGAAAAAGGTGAGGCCCGGCGACCGGGTGGCGGTCAATGTGGAGACCTTCTGCGGGGAATGCTTTTTCTGCCGGAGAGGTTTCGTCAATAACTGTACAGATCCGCTGGGAGGCTGGTCTTTAGGCTGCCGGATCGACGGCGGCCAGGCGGAGTATGCGCGGATCCCCCATGCAGATCACGGACTGACGAAAATCCCGGATTCTGTGACGGATGAGCAGGCGCTTTTTAACGGAGACCTTCTTTCGACCGGATACTGGGCGGCGAACATCGGAGAGATACGGGCCGGGGATACGGTGGCAGTGATCGGTGCAGGCCCCACCGGACTCTGCACCATGCTCTGCGCGCGTCTTTTTTCGCCCGCCAGGATCGTTGCCGTGGATACCGACGCATACCGTCTGAAGCTTGCACGGGAACAGGGACTGGCGGACGTCACTTTCATGCCGGGGCAGGACGATGCCGCAGCACAAATCAGAGCCATGACAGAGGGGCGGGGCGCAGATGTGGTGTTTGAAGTGGCGGGCGGAAGGGATACTTTTCAGACAGCATGGCAGATTGCCAGGCCGAACGCAGTGGTCGTCTTAGTGGCCATGTATGAAGAGCCGCAGATCCTGCCTTTGCCGGAGATGTACGGGAAAAATCTGATCTTTAAGACCGGAGGTGTGGACGGATGCTTCTGTGAGGAAATCATGGATCTGACTGCCCGCGGAAAGCTGGACACAGGATTTCTGATCACCCACCGGTGCCGGCTGGATCAGATCCTGACAGCTTATGAGATCTTTGAACAGAAAAAAGATCATGTGATCAAATACGCCTGTTTTCCAAACGGTTCTTGAATTCTTACTTTCCACATATATTGTCTATATGAAAAAGTCAGGGCAGCATAAAATGACCGGCCGTGTAACGGAGCAGCTGAAGCTCCCGAAGGATCTGATGCTGGGAGAGGCGATTGTCACGGTGACCGGACGCAGTGATATAACTGTGGAAAATTACAGAGGAATCCTGGAATATGAGCCGGAGGTCATCCGGCTCTCCCTGAAACACGGTCAGATCCGGCTCAGCGGGAAAGGACTGAGTATTGATTATTATACCAGTGACGATATGAAAATATCCGGCATGATTGACAGGATCGAATACAGCCTTTAGGAGGAGCCGTGCTGAATTTCATCAAGTTTTTTCAGGGATATCTTTTAGTGACAGTGACCGGTTACTCTCCGGAACGTTTTTTGAATCTCTGCGGGAAAATGAATATGGTTCTCTGGGGACTGAAGCCGGTGGGAGGCGGATATCAGTTTTTTATCAGCAAAAAAGCGTTTGGACTGATTGAAAACGCCCTGCAGAAAACAGGAACCGAGATCCGGGTACAGAGAAAATACGGCGTTCCGTTTCTGGCGCAGAAGTACCGCAGACATGTCTGTTTTCTGATTGGGATTGGCGCCGCGCTGTTTCTGCTGATGTTTCTGTCACAGTTTATCTGGAAGGTGGAAATTGACGGGAATTCCTACTATTCTTCCCAGGTGCTGTTAAAAGGACTCCGGGAGGAAGGCGTCGGTTATGGCTCCTGGAAGAATGGAATTGACTGCAAGGCGCTTCAGACGCTGATCCGCAAAAAATACCAGGACATTACCTGGGTGTCGGCGAAAATTGAGGGAACCCGGCTGTATATAGAGGTGCAGGAACGGCTGAAGGGAGAAACATCCGGCGCAGGCGCGTCCGGACGTCCGGATGTGCCGGCCGATCTGATTGCTTCCCGGGGCGGCGTGGTTGTTTCCATCACGACCCGGGCAGGGACGCCGCAGGTTCTGGCCGGCGATACGGTGTCGGAAGGAGACGTCTTGGTGAGCGGGACGGTGGAGCTTTTTGATGACAGCGGGGAAGTTTCGGCCAGAAAATATGTGACCGGGGATGCGGACGTGGTGATCCGCACAACCATTCCCTATTCGGATTCTTTTCCTGCCTCTTACAGCAGGAAGGTTCCCACCGGGAAGAAAAAAAGGGACTGGATCTTAGAGTTTGGGAACTGGCAGGTGGATCTGCTTCCGCGGAAAAATCCGGAACAGTACCTGGAATTAAAGACCGTAGTCCCGGCAGTGATCGGATCCGATTTTTATCTCCCGTTCCAGATCATAAAAAAAGAGTATCTGGAATATGAAACAGAGCATGGAAATTACTCCGGGGAAGAGATTCAGGGCATAGTGGAGGAACGGTTACAGGAAAATTCTCAAAAATTAAGAGAAAATGGTGTTTTCATTTCAGAAAATCGTGTTATGATAGAACGAAGTGGGGACAATGTCCTTGTGGGCGGGACGCTTGAGGCTGATGTTGTGCAGCAGGAATACCGGGAGATTCCCGCCAATGAGATGCAGGAAGGAATGCTTTTAGATGGAACTGATACAACAGATGATGGAGATTCCCTCTGAGCACATGGCGAATGTGTTCGGGAAGTTTGACGCCTGGCTGAAACTGATTGAAAAGCATCTGCGGGTGACGGCGGTTGTCCGTGACGGGAATCTGAAAATCATGGGCGGGGAGCAGGATGTGGACAGCGCCTGCGCTGTGATCCGGCAGCTGACGGAGCTTTCCCGCCGTGGAAATGATATTACGGAACAGGCTGTGATCTATGCGCTGGACACCTGCAGGATTGGCAGGCAGGCGCTTTTAGAGGCGGACAGTGAGATTATCTGCCATACCATTGACGGAAAAGCTGTGAAGCCGAAGACATTGGGACAGAAACATTACGTGGATCAGATCCGCGATAAAATGATCGTATTCGGCATCGGCCCTGCCGGTACCGGAAAGACCTACCTGGCGATGGCTATGGCCATTACTGCGTTTAAGCGGGAAGAGGTGGGGAGGATCATCCTTACCAGGCCGGCCATTGAGGCCGGGGAGAAGCTGGGATTTCTGCCTGGCGATCTGCAGAGCAAGATTGATCCGTATCTGCGCCCCCTTTATGACGCGCTCTATCAGATTATGGGCGCAGAGAGTTTTATCAGAAACCAGGAAAAGGGGTTGATTGAGGTGGCTCCGCTGGCCTATATGCGGGGACGGACCCTGGATAATGCGTTTATCATCCTGGATGAGGCGCAGAATACCACGCCGGCGCAGATGAAGATGTTTTTGACCCGGATCGGTTTCGGATCCAAAGTTGTTGTGACCGGCGACGCTTCCCAGAAGGATCTGGCGCCCGGAACAAAATCCGGGCTGGATATCGCCATGCAGGTGCTGAAAAAGGTGGACGATATTGCGTTCTGCCAGCTGACCAGCCAGGATGTGGTGAGACATCCGCTGGTGCAGAAGATTGTCAAGGCCTACGAGGAGTATGAAAACCGGCTGGCAGTCAGGGAAAAAAATAAGGCGGCCAGGAACCGGAGATAACAGGACGCGGACTGCAGATGGCGTCCGGCAGCGATACAAAAAGACAGAGGAAAAGGAAGCAGAGAGTATGACACTGAATATTATATGCGAAATCAGGCCGGATTTTCACTTCCATTACCGGGAGCTTGCAGGGAAAGTGATTGCAAAAGCCCTGAAGATGGAATCGTTCCCCTATGAGACAGAGATTTCCCTGACTCTGGTTGACAACAAACAGATTCATGAGCTCAACCTGCAGACCAGGCAGATCGACCGGCCCACGGACGTTTTGTCGTTTCCGATGCTGGAGTATGAAGCCCCGGCAGATTTTGACGGAATCGAGGAACAGTGGGAGGGAATTGTGAATCCGGATACGGATGAGGTGATGCTGGGGGATATTGTGATTTCTGTGGAAAAAGTGCGGGAGCAGGCGAAAGAATACGGGCACAGTGAAAAGCGGGAATTTGCTTTCCTGATCACCCACAGTATGCTGCACCTGATGGGCTATGACCATATGGAATCTGAGGAGGCTTCCCTGATGGAAGAGCATCAGCGCCGGATTCTGGACGCGCTGGGGATAAAACGATAAAAAGAAAGAGAGCAGGAGCTATGAAAAAAACAGCTGTATTGCTGCTGGCAGGCGCCCTGTGTGCCGCTTTGCTGTCCGGATGCGGGAAAAAGGAGGAAACAGCGGAGCCGGAAATCAGCCTGGCAGCAGTGGAAAATGTAGTGGAGCAAAAGGAAGAGCCACCGGCGCATGAGGGAGAGGCGCGCAGCGCCCTGACCGGGGAGTGGATTGACGAAGAGGCAGCCGCCCTGCGGCCGTTTGCCGTCATGATGGGAAATACAAAGATCGCCACGCCTCAATACGGGATTTCTTCCGCAGATGTGATCTACGAGTCCCCGGTAGAAGGGTCGGAAACCCGTCTGATGCCGATTTTCCAGGATTACCGGAGTGTGGAGAAGATCTGTTCTGTCCGCAGCTGCCGCCTGTATTATATTGACTGGGCGCTGGAATTTGATGCGATTTACGGTCATTACGGCCAGGCGTACCTGGCAAAGGATATGCTGGCTGAAGATTATGTCAACAATTTGAGCGGTCTGTCCGGGGCGCTGGAAAATACCATGTATTTCCGGGATCCGGACCGCAAAGCTCCCCATAATGCCTATACCACAGGCGAGGGGATCTCCGAGGGAATCCGCATTATGGAATATGATCCGCAGCGGGAGGCCGGCTATGAATCCCACTACCGGTTCAATGAGGATGACGAAAATGAGATCCGGCTGACCCAGGGACAGGATGCGGCGGTCGTCCGGCCGGGATACCTTGTCAATAAACCCTGGTTCGTGTATAATACCGAAACGGGACTTTACGAACGGTTCCAGAACGGATCCGCACAGACGGACGCCGGCGACGGCAGCCAGGTGGCTGTCAAAAATATCCTGATGCAGGTCTGCGACTGGTATGTGGCGGATGAGGAAGCGGGGTATCTTTCCATTGATACCATGAGCGGCGGATCCGGATATTATATTACAAACGGGAAAGCTGTGCCGGTTACCTGGTCAAAGGAATCCCAGTCTGCACCCACAAGGTACTATGATGCGGACGGGAATGAGATCACCCTGAACCAGGGAAAGACCTGGGTATGCATCATCCAGGATACATACGCGGACCGGGTTGCATTTTATGCAAGTGAAGAGGAGTTCCAGACAGCACAGTAGATAAGTCGAGGTTTTGTATGAGCAACAAGAAAAATGATACTTCCTTTCTGGTACAGGGATCTGTACTGGCGATCGCGTCGATTATCAGCCGCGTCATCGGTCTGGTATACCGCATACCGATGACCAATATCATCGGGGAATATGGCAATGACTATTACAGCTGCGCGTATGAGATCTACAGCATGATGCTCCTGATCTCGTCCTACAGCCTTCCCATGGCGGTGTCCAAGATGGTATCGGCACGTATGGCAAACGGCAGAAAAGAGGATGCTTACCGGGTTTTCCGCGGCGCGCTTTTGATCGCTGTGGTGACCGGTATGGCGGGCTGCCTGTTTGTTTTCTTCGGCGCAGGGTTCCTGACAGAACTGTTCCAGACGCCGCTGAGCTTTTTCGCCCTGCGGGTTCTGGCTCCCACGATCTTTATTGTAGCCATTTTAGGCGTGATCCGCGGATTTTTCCAGGGACTGGGAACGATGGTTCCCAGCGCGGTTTCCCAGATTTTAGAGCAGATTGTCAACGCTATTGTCAGCGTGGCGGCTGCCTATATCCTGTTTGGATACGGGTCGCGGATCGCGGCGGTACTGGGAGGGGAACAGCATTACGCGGAGGCGTACGGTGCGGCAGGCGGTACGCTGGGAACCAGTACAGGGGCGGTTGCCGCCCTGGCGTTCTGTATTTTTGTTTTTCTGGCATACCGGAAAAACCTGAAAAAAGGAATCGCAAGAGAGCGCAGGCTGAGGAAGACCCAGCCGGAAGCCTATGGCTCCGTGATGAAGATCCTGATCATGACCATCATCCCGATCCTTCTGAGTACCACCCTGTACAATCTGGTCTCGATTGTGGATCAGGGACTGTTTAAAAATTTGGCAATCGCCCAGGGTCACGCCAGCGACCAGGTTTCTCTCTGGTGGGGCGTTTATTCCGGATATTACCGCGTCCTGGTCAATGTGCCGATTTCCATTTCCACGGCGCTGGCCACCAGCAGTGTGCCCGCTTTGGCAGCGGCGTTTGCAAAACAGGACAGGGGACAGGTGAAGCGTAAGATCAGCCTGTCCATGCGGTTTGTGCTGATCGTGGCCATGCCCTGCACAGTGGGGATGATCGTCCTGGCACATCCCATTATCCGGCTGCTGTTTCCGGGGGCGTCTGACCTGGCGGGGACACTGATCCAGGCGGGCGGCATCAGCATCATCTTTTATTCCATTTCCACCCTGTCCAATGCGGTTTTACAGGGTATTGACCAGATGCGCATCCCCATCCGCAACGCGGTGATCGCGCTGGCGGCCAATGTGGCTGCCGTACCGGTTTCCCTGTACGTATTTGACCTGAATATTTATACCATGATCGTGGGAAACGTGGTCTTCTCCCTGGTGATGTGTATTTTGAACGGCCTTTCGGTGAAAAAGCATTCCGGCTTCCGCCCGGATATTATGAAAACATTCGTGAAACCGGCGGCTGCGGCTGTGATCATGGGCGCGGCTGTCTACGGCGTCTACTTTATAACATACAGAGTAACAGGTATCAACGCCCTCTGCACGGTGGTTTCCATTTTCGCAGGCATGATTGTCTATGCCATAGCGCTGCTGCTGATCAAAGGGATTACCGAACAGGAGCTGCGAAGCTTCCCGAAGGGAACGGTAATCATCCGTTTCGCGAAAAAGCTGCATCTGCTGTAAAGGCGGACCGAATATTTTCATGAGAAATGTGAATAATACGAAAAAAGGAGTTTTCTATGATGAAACAACAGATTCGTATCATTCGCATTTCTTTTTGTATCTGCGCGGCTCTGGCCATCGGCGCTTTCTGGGCGGGATTCTATTTTGGGAACACACAGCTGCAGACAGAACAGCAGATTGCCGACGGTTCTTCCGGGATTTATACGGCCGAGGCCGACGTCGCGGAACCGGAGGATGGGGAAGAGTCCGAAAGCCATATGGAAGATACGGTGGAGAGTATGAACACGCTTTCGCCGGACAAGTACTATCTGAAAGCCAACGGCACGTATCTGTCCGTCTACCGGGGATCCGCCGGGGAAGTGTATTTCGATACCGACCTGAAGCTTTCAGACCTGCCGGCCAGCCTGCAGATTGAGGCAAAAGAAGGGATTGCTTTTGAAAGCCTGGAAGAGGTTTACGGTTTTCTTGAAAACTATTCCAGTTGACGCTTTCAAAAAAAAATGGATTGTGCTATACTTAGTGGATGCAGAATATGCGGAATAGAAAATCCGTGTGGATTTTGGGAACGGAGGAGTTCTTTTGGCGAAAAAGACAGATGCGAAAAAAAGTGATGTGATCGTGATCGGAGGCGGCGCTTCGGGGCTGATGGCTGCGATTACCGCGGCGGAAAACGGCGCTTCGGTGACGGTGCTGGATCATCATCCGACGCCGGGGAAAAAGCTGCTTTCCACCGGAAACGGCAAATGCAATTTTACCAACCAGAAGCAGGAGCGCGGGTGTTACAGAAGCGATGACCCTGCTTTTGTGATGCGCGCGCTGAAGCAGTTCGGATCTGAGGATGCCATTGCTTTTTTTCAGGAGCTGGGCGTTTACGCAAAGTCCAGGAACGGATATTATTATCCCCGCAGCGGACAGGCTTCCACGATCCGTACCGCCCTGCTTTTGGAGGCTGAGCGGCTGCATGTGCATCTGAACAGCGAGACAGAGATCCAGCGGATCCGCAAAAAGGACGGCTTTTTTTGGATCCAGACAAGAAACGGCAGGTTTGCCGCCCCCGCCTGCGTGCTGGCTACCGGCGGAAAAGCTGCCCCCAAGACTGGCAGCGACGGCAGCGGTTACCTGTACGCGATCCAGATGGGACACAGCATTATCGACCCGCTCCCGGCGCTGGTTCCCCTGATTTCCGGGGAGCGGTGGCTCAAAGAGACGGCCGGCGTGCGCTGCGACGGGAAGGTGTCACTGTTTGTGGGCGGGGAGTTTGCCGCGTCTGACAGCGGCGAGATCCAGATGACGGAATACGGCATCTCCGGAATCCCGGTGTTTCAGGTCAGCCGGTTTGCTTCGGTGGCGCTCTCTGAAAAAAAGAAAGTGACGGCAATCCTTGATTTTCTTCCTGATATTCCCATGGATGAGGTCAGGAAGGGTCTGGAGCATCTCTGTGACCGTCTGGGTGTCCAGAAAAACTGGTATCACATTTTAGCCGGGATCTGCAACTATAAGATTTCGGCGATGATCTGCAAAAAGCTGCGGCTGCCGGAGGATCCGGTGCTGCGCCTTTCGGATCAGACCAGGAAGAAACAGGCCGAGGCTGTATCCAGGCAGTTAAAACAGACGGAGCTTTCCATCACCGGAACGAGACATATGGAACAGGCGCAGGTGACCTGCGGAGGCGTCCCACTGGCGGAGATTGGCACAGATATGCAGTCCAAAAAGGTTCCGGGGGCATATTTCGCCGGAGAACTGTTAAATGTGGACGGCATCTGCGGCGGATATAACCTGCAGTGGGCGTGGACCAGCGGTTATCTTGCCGGCCTGCATGCCGCCCGGCACCAACATCAGAAACAGCAAAGATAAATATTATGGATAAAACGATCAGAGTATCCCAGATCGCCGTACCCCTGCGGCACACAAAGGAGCAGGTTTTTCAGAAAGCCTGCCGCAAGGCGGGGATCCGGCCGCAGGAGGTCAGAAGGTTTTCCGTGGCGAAGCAGTCGCTGGATGCGCGCCATAAAAATGACCTGAAATACAGCTATACGGCTGATCTGGAAGTGAATCAGAAAGTACATTACAAAAAGGATCCCCATGTGCAGGAATATATACCGGCGGTATATCACCCGGAAGCAGCCGGCCAGGAAGCCTGGAACGATCCCATTGCGGTGATCGGCTCCGGCCCGGCCGGGCTTTTCTGTGCCTGGCTGCTGGCAAAATATGGCTATGCCCCGGTTGTTTTTGAGCGCGGAAAATGTGTGGAGGAACGGCAGGCGGATGTGGAGGATTTCTGGAACGGCGGGAAGCTGAATCCGGAGTCCAATGTCCAGTTTGGCGAGGGAGGCGCCGGGACGTTTTCCGACGGGAAGCTGAATACACAGGTGAAGGATAAGTCCGGCCGGAACCGCTTTGTGCTGGAAACCTTTGTGGATTGCGGCGCGCCGGAGGATATCCTTTTTGCGGGCAGACCCCATATCGGGACAGACATCCTGCGGACGGTTGTGGCCAATATGCGCCGGGAGATCATCCGCATGGGCGGGACGTTTTACTTTTCTTCCTGTGTGACAGATTTCAGGTTCGGGAAGAGAGGGCTGAAAGCCCTGCAGATCAACCACAGGGACTGGCAGCCGGTTTCTGCCGCCGTTCTGGCAGTGGGGCACAGCGCGCGGGATACCTTCGCCGTATTGAAGCGGCATCAGATCCCCATGGTCCCCAAAGCTTTTGCGGTGGGGTTCCGGGTGGAACACCCCCAGCAGATGATCAATGAGAACCAGTACGGGACCGGGAAAGACAGCGGCCTGCTTCCGGCAGCCTTTTACAAACTGGCCTGCCGGACGCAGACCGGACGGAATGTGTATTCTTTCTGTATGTGCCCCGGCGGTTATGTGGTCAACGCCTCCTCGGAAGAGGGGCGGCTGGCGGTCAACGGGATGAGCGACCGGGCCAGGGACAGCCAAAACGCCAACAGCGCCATTATTGTCTCTGTGACGCCGGAGGATTTCCCGGATCCGGCGGATCCCTTATCGGGGATCGAATTTCAGCGTATCTTGGAGGAAAAAGCCTGGAGGGCTGGCGGCGGGAAGATTCCCCAGCAGAGATTCGGGGCGTTTGCGGAATGTGTGCGGAATATGGAGCCAGATACGGAGGTTTCGCCGGCCGCAGACGGCGCGGAAGACAGGGAAGGATTCCAAAGCTGCGTCAGAGGACAGTCCTCCGAGGCGGACTTAAGCAGGATTTTCCCGGCGGAGATCAACCGGGCCTTCGTGGAAGGCATGGGGATTTTCGGGCAGAGGATCCGGGGCTTTGACCGGGAGGACGCGATCCTGTCCGGCGTGGAAAGCCGGACCTCTTCCCCGGTGCGTATTTTGCGGGAGGATTCCCTGCAGAGCCAGGTGAAAAACCTGTATCCTTGCGGGGAGGGAGCGGGATATGCCGGCGGCATCACTTCGGCGGCCATGGACGGGCTGAAGACGGCGGAAGCCCTGATGGCGCGTTTTGCGCCGCGGGGGAATATGCTCCCCGACCCGGAGGCAGAAAAACAGTAACGGACTGAGGAAAAACGGATGAAGATCGATATGGAAAAAGTAACGCCCATGATGCGGCAGTATCTGGAAACAAAAAAGGAATACAGCGACTGTATCCTTTTTTACCGTCTGGGCGATTTTTATGAAATGTTTTTTGAAGACGCGGAGGTGGTTTCCAGGGAACTGGAGCTGACGCTGACCGGGAAAAGCTGCGGGCTGGAGGAGCGGGCGCCCATGTGCGGCGTTCCCTACCATGCGGTAGAAGGGTATATCAACCGGCTGATTCAGAAGGGCTATAAGGTTGCAATTTGTGAGCAGATGAGCGACCCGGCCACTTCCAAGGGCCTGGTAGACCGGGAGGTTGTGCGGGTATTTACGCCGGGCACGGTGATTGAGAGCTCCATGCTGGATGAAAAGAAGAACAACTACATTGCTTCGGTTTATGTACAATCCGGCACGGACAAAATCGGCCTGGCGTTCTGCGACATTTCCACGGGAGAATTTTTTGCCGGAGAGATTGAAAATTCTGTACAGGCGCTGATGGAGGAATTTGCACGGATTCAGCCGGCGGAGGTGCTGATAAACGACGGTTTTGATCAGTTTTCCAACGAGCTGAAGCCGATTCTGGAGAGCAAAATCATGGTCAACAGCTATGGCGCCAATT
>CALWGM010000131.1 GCA_944380065.1 uncultured Lachnospiraceae bacterium | reverse complement strand
ATCCCCTGCCTGCCGGTTACGGAGCCAAACAGTATTTTTTATTTTATCATAATCAAACCATTTCGTATATCTTTTTTGCGGAATTTTTTCAAAATTTCCGTCGAAATCAAAGACCTCTGCCTGAAACCGCATCCCGTTCGCACACAGGGTTTCTCCCGGGACTGCCAATGCCTGACAAATCCTTTCCTTCTCCTCCCCCGGATCCTCTTCCCGACCGGGAAAAAAGAGTTCTACCGCCTGCCTGGTCCGTTCCGCAGCCACGCCGCAGGGCAGGCAGACCTGCTTCCCGTTTCGCCTGCCAAACAGCCCCAGCACCTGCTCCACATGCCCGGAGGTGATATCTTTGCGGCCCCCGGCCATTTCCCCGATCAGCTGATGCAGGAGCGTCTTCTGCAGTACAGGATGGATCTGCCGGAACCGCTCCTCCCCTATGCGGATCCTTCCCGCCGCCGTGCTCTCTGCCGCAATTTTCTCATATACGCCTGCGCCTGCCTGCTGTGCTGCTTCCTCCAGGAATTCGCTGATTTCCCTCAGCTGCCCGGCTGTGTTCATCATGTGGGCTATCGCCTGGCTGTTTATCCGGCACAGGCCGGGAAGCACCTCACGTCGGATTCTGTTGCGCGCATAATTCACATCGGCATTGGTCGCATCTACGCAAAAGTCCTGCCCCTGTTCTCTCAGCCACCCTTCAATCTCCTGCCTGGTCAGGCACAGCAGCGGGCGGATCACCTGCATCCCGTCCATCTGTATGGACGGGGCGATGCCTCCCAGCCCCCGGATCCCGGTTCCCCTTGCCAGATGGAACAGCATCGTCTCCGCACTGTCGCCGCCATGGTGCGCCACCGCCGTCTTCCCGGCTCCTTCTTCCCGGCAGGCCTGTCGGAAACAGCCGTAGCGGAGCTCCCGCGCCGCCTCCTCCAGGGACAGTCCCCGCTCCCGGGCATACTCTGCCGCCCGCACCGAATACCGGCGGCAGGGAATTCCAAGATCCCGGCACAGCCTTTCTGTAAAAGCAGCGTCCGCCAGGCTTTCCTCCCCGCGGATTCCGTGTTCCACATGCACCGCCGCCAGAGTAAAGCCCAGCGGCTCCTGCAGCTTTGCCAGAACCAAAAGCAGGCAGACAGAGTCCGCCCCGCCGGATACCCCAGCCAGGATTTTCTCCCCTGCTTCTATCATATGATGCTGTTCTATAAAATTCTTTACTTTTTTCAGCATTGTAAACTCCCATACCTGCTTTCCGGCCTGTTCCGGATCTTTCTCACGGATTGGGGTCTGCGGACTCTCCCGGCTGCCGTTTCCAGATCCCGGCCGTAAGGACGGTCATATCGTCCCGCACCCGCCCTCCGGTAAACAAAAGCACCTGTTCTAACACCTGTCTGGAAAACCGGGAAGGATTGCTGGTGTCCACGCTGCGGATGATATCCGCCATCGTCTCCCTGGCGTCGTCCACATACAAATGGTCCAGCGTCCCGTCTGTAACCATAACAATAAAATCCCCGTCTTTCAGGCTGATCTCCTCACAGCCCGGCACCTGGTTCATAAACACGCCCACCGGCATACTGTGATCCTCAATCCAGGTTACCTGGTCTCCGCGGCGCACAAATGTAGCGGCCGCCCCCACCTTGTACAGTTTCCCTTTCCCGCTGTCCATATCGATACAGGCCAGGTCTACCGTGGAAAACAGATTATTCTCCCCGTGGGTAACCATGGCAGAATTCATCATCTGCAAAGCCGTATCCGGCCGGAAACCGGATTCCATAAATTTCTCTATTAAATCTATCACCATTTCGCTCTCTTTACAAGCAGAATAGCCGCTTCCCATGCCGTCAGACACAACCATGATGCACCTTCCGTCATCCAGGAGCCGGAAAGCAAAACTGTCCCCGGACACCTGCTCCCCTTCCCGGACCGCCCTGGCCACCCCATAATAGGCCGTCAGCTCCGTGGTTTCCAGAAACGAAAGCCTGCCTCCCTTTTCTCCCAGCAGCGCCCTGGCATCCTGCGACGGAAGGAAGGGATGGCCGGATGCCCTGCTGATGATCTTCGCCAGCTCTTTCACCGACACACACTGTCTCCCGCGGGTATGGCCGGAAAACAGGATCTCTAACTTTTCCCCTGATTTTCTCAGCAGACGCAGGCTGTCGCAGACAACGCCGTTTTCTTTCAGGGCATAGCGGACCGCCGCCGTTAGCTTTCCTTCCAGCGCCGTCACATCCTGCTCATTTTTCGCACAGTCCTCCATAATATAGGCCATGGCGTTCAGCTGCTGGGCAATGGCGTCCCGGTTTTCCTGCAGACGGTTATACCAGGCCATATTCAGGTGCGCCTTTTCAAAAACCCGCGTCACCTGCTCCATCATCTCTTCCATACAGACGCAATGTTCCCCCAGATCCCGGGCGCTGTCTTCCGTATCCTCCCCCTTCTGGACAGACTGCAGGAAACGGTACAGCAGCTGATACATGGGCGTGTCTTCCGTCTCCCAGCAGGCAGCGCACTGACTGCAGGAAACGCAAAGCGTACCCGTCACCTCATTCTGCATCCTGCCCAGCTCCTCCGCCGTAAAATCGCTGCGGTACCGGTTCATCTGCCGGAAGGTCTTCGCCAGCTGCTGAAAAGACTGGGCATACTCATTCAGCTTTTCTCCCCCCTGTACATAAACTGGCATGGGCTGCCTCCCCAGCGGTTCCCAGTCCAGGAACAGATAGCACAGCCGTGTCCCCAAAAACACAAAACAAAAGACAAAAACTCCTTCCAGAATGCCAATCGCCACTGTGGATGCGTCCGGAATTTTCATCATCTGCCACACTACCGTAACTGCTGCCGTTGTCCCCCCGGCAATAACCGCTGCCGGCGCAGTCTTACATTTACGGCAGCCAAGTTCCACCGCCTTTACCAACAGGGCGGCCAGAAGAACCGCCAGACCATACTTCAGAAAAATCCTCAGAGGAGCCAGGACAAGCAGACCCCCGACTGTACACAGGAATATCAGGCTCCGGTTGACTCCCGACAGATAACCGGTCATAAACAGCGCGGGCACCAGGGGGTACGCCCCCGCCACGCAGAGCCGCGGCGCCAGCACCGCCAAAACACAGATCACCAATTGTTTGACATCAAATTTTCGCATTGCAATTTCTCCTTTCCCGGGCTGCTTTCTGCCCATGGAGGTATCCCCTGTGGGGATTTCTCCTTTCTCAGGCTGCTATTTTAAAACGATGCTGCGAAAATCTTTGTCAAACGGTTGTCCGGTTTTCAAAAACCGTTCGTCAAAGTTCGGTACTGTGACGGTTTTTCAATCGATTCGATGAAGCTAAATGGGCTTAACAGCTTCACTCTGAACAGTTTTACAAAAGAAAAAAGGAATCCCTTTTTGGAATTCCCTCTGCTTTACTGCTCTTTAAATAAAATCTCATCCTGATAAACCATGCCCAGCTTTGACCTGGCCACGTCTTCCACATACTGCTCCGACCCCACATAATCCTTCTGTTTCTCAAGGTCTTCTGCCCGCTGCTGCTCCTCCTCAAGCCTGGCTTCCAATTCCTGCTGCTGCTGCTGATATCCCTGATCCTGATGATACAGCCGCACGATCTGGAAAGACAGGATCACCGTCACAACCAGCGCGATACAGGAGATACATACTCTGCCGGACCTGGATTTTTTCTTCCTTCTCTTCTTGCTGCGCAATCGATCATACCCTCTTTCTCTACAGCTTACTAAGTCCTATTCTAACTGCTTTGCCTATTTTTTTCAATTGTTTTTTCCATTTCCCCGTCCTTTTTTTGCAGATCCGGCCGGCTCTGCAAACCTGCGCCCCCGCCATGCGCCCGGCACGGCACAGCGGCCTTCCGGCCAGCCGGAGCAGTCTCCCCAGCGCGCCGGCAATTTTCCCGCACACCGCTGTCCCGCAGCGGATCAGATGCGGGCTCAGGAATATGCTGTAAAGAACCATTCCCACCGCAGTTCCCAGTACCAAAAATCCCCGGATCACGCCCTCGTTCATCCGGTACATGAACCCGAACATCACCAGCGCGCAGCACAGCCAGAACAGAAGATCCTCTGCCGCAATTCCCCAGGTCTTATGCCGGATCAGCCTGCGGAAGATCCGCAGGAAATCATAGCAAAGCAAAAGTCCGGCTCCCAGGGCCGCCGCCAAAAGGAACAGCTGTCCCTGCCGGATGATTTCTCCGTAAACCATTACTTAAACAAACGGCCAAAGAAGGATTCT
The DNA here is from genome assembly GCA_944380065.1 of uncultured Lachnospiraceae bacterium. Taxonomy (GTDB): domain Bacteria; phylum Bacillota; class Clostridia; order Lachnospirales; family Lachnospiraceae; genus Eubacterium_I. Next base: position 37,653 of record CALWGM010000131.1, on the reverse strand, counting down.
CCCCGGTCGTTCCCTTTCGCCATATCGGAATATTGCAGAGAATCCACTTTTCCGGAAATATCCACCTCACCCTTTTCCAGGGTCAGACGGTTCACATGAAGATCCTTCCCGCGGATCATCAGCATCCCCAGTTCCGTCTCAATCAGGATCTCATTTACATCAAAGGATAAAATATCCGTGATCCCATTCAGGGATACTTTGCTGCGGTTATTCAGGATCAGCTTATGCTGCCCGGCCGGTGCCTGTCTCTCTTCCATAAAAAAATGCCTCCCCTCCCTGTGCTTCTCATTCACTCTATGCGGGGGAAGGCCTGTTTATGCCTACAGATAGCGGAACATTTCTTTCGCCTCTTCTTTTCTGGAAGTATCCGCCACTGCAAGTACTTCCGCTTTGACTGATTTGTTGCCGAACGCGATTTCAATCACATCTCCCACCTTCACGTTCAGGGATGCCTTGGCGGGTTTGCCGTTCACAGCCACGCGGCCCGCGTCGCACGCCTCGTTGGCAACGGTACGGCGTTTAATCAGTCTGGATACCTTTAAAAATTTATCTAACCTCATTCACATTCTCCTTCTGCGTTCACCGGGTGCCTGTGCACCCGTTAAGAAAAGAGCTGCTTCCGTCGCCGGAAACAGCCCTCTGTTTTAGTCGCCTGATTATGCATTTACCATGTCCTTTAAAGCTTTTCCTGCTTTGAACTTGGGAGCTTTGCTCGCTGCAATCGTCATGGTCTCGCCGGTACGGGGATTTCTTCCCTCTCTGGCCGGGCGCTCAGAAACTTCAAATGTGCCAAAACCAACCAACTGAACCTTATCACCGTTCTTCATTGCATCTGCAACTGCTCCGGTAAATGCTGCAAGGGCCTTCTCCGCATCCTTTTTGGAAATCTCAGCCTTCTCAGCCATAATCGCTATTAACTCTGTCTTATTCATGAACATGTCCTCCTAATAGATATACCTGTCTCTTCAGGCTTCTTTCTTGTCACGATATAGAATATATATACTAACTTTCCCTATCTTTGTCAAGAGAAACTTTGGGGTTTCCACGGTTGCGCGCAGGCGCCGCATCCGAACCGCTGCCGTTTCACATCACCTGCCGGCGCCGGCCTGTCCTCACAGAAAGTCTCTCTGGGCAAAGCAGTACCGTTTCTGCCCTTTCTCGATCCGCTCCTTCAGCATTCCGATGATTTCCTCGTTGCAGGAAGCGCAGTGTTCCCACTCTGCCGCAACCTCCTCCGTATGGCTGGTATCGATCTCATAATGCTCTGTCAGATACTGCCCCAGGTAGGCTGTAATTTTTTCTGCCCCGTAAATATTACAGTGGAAGGGATTATAAAAATCCTTCTGCGGATCAATCCCGATCTCCTCCTGCAATCCATACATATCCAGGTAATCATACCCGGCGTCACGGATCATCCGAACCGCCTCATCCACAGAATCATTTTCTTTATACTGCACCTGCTCCGGCGTCCGCACAAACAATACGTTTTCGATTCCCTGCTCCTGCAAAAACGCCAGTGTTTCCTTCAGGTATTTCATCCCATCTTCACTGATAGCGTAATTCATGGTCTGTCCATCCGGGGGCATCGCCGCTGTCTCTGTGGCGAAATTTTTAGTAATGGAATATCCCTGCCGACTGATGCGCATTTTGTCCAGGAAGGCGTTCATGCAGTCCCTGCGGTTGATCCAGTTCCCATGATATTTCCGATACTTATCCTCATAATCCCGGCGTTTTTCCGGAGGCACTGTCTCCCGGATCGTCTGATCCCTGTTTTCCGAATCCGGCAGCGAATCCACCCAGGCGCGGATTGATGCTTCCTCATACTGGTCCTTATATATGAACCCATACAGCTCCAGCACATAAACCTGCGGATCCTGCGTGGCCTCCATCTCACGGATTGCCGAGGGATAACACACGCCCCGCATCCCGCCCACGGCCAGGGCATAGCTGGTAAACCCAAACTGCTCATAAGCCAGGGGGGAATAAAAAGATGTATAGGTTTCACTGGGTCCCACCAGCGCCACGTCAATACTGTCCTCCGGCTCTTTGTGGAAAGCATAGATTCCGATCACATCCTTGGCCCTGGGGACACTCAAGAAAGAATTGAGAAAAGAAATCGCCAGAACGCTGACCACCGCAAACACCACAATACGGATGATATGTTTCTTTTTCATGATCTGTCTCCTGATTTTATATTTTCTGCTTCAGACTGCGAATCGCAACCTCTTAAAACTGCATGTATACAAACTCGCCGGCAGTAATGCCTGCACCGTACATACCGAACATGAAGATAGCTGCCATGGCGCACAGCATCACGCCCCACTGGAACCAGATGCACTGCCGGCTCAGTGTCTCACGGACAGACCTGCCGCTCCGTTCCTGATAGAGAGAAACGCAGAACAGGAACAGGCCGCCCAACGCCAGGATATACCAGTCCAGCTTCTGCAGACCCAGCGACAGGAGAAACTCTTTGATCTCCGGCATGGTCTGCAGGGGGATGGGATCTGTCGCACATTTCACCAGCATTGCCACAGAATCCCGCAGGTTGTCCGCAATGTCAAAGGCAAAACCTGCCAGCACCAGCACCGCCGTCCGTGCAATCTGGAACAGACGGTAGCTGAAGGACTGCGAGACCGCCCCGATTTTCTCCCGGAATTTCCGAAACAGCGGATCGCAGAGCATGGAAATAAAAATGATGATCCCGTTCCACAGCCCGAATCCCGCGTAGCGCCAGTTTGCCCCATGCCACATACCGATCACCAGGAAAGTGATCAGGGTACCGATGCAGCCAGGCAGCACCCTGCCCAGATGCACGCCGGCCTTTCCGGGAATATGCGCCGTCAGCCAGCGTCCCATATGCAGGAACGGTTTGGATACCGCAATCGGGTAAAAAAGATAGGTCTTCAGCCAGCGCCCCAGGGAAATATGCCAGCGCCGCCAGAATTCCGACACATCTCTGGAAAAGAACGGCCGGCGGAAATTCTCCGCCATATGGATCCCGAACATCTGCGCCACGCCCCGGGAAATATGGATGCCTCCGGAAAAGTCGGTATACAGCTGAAACCCATACACCACAATCGCCGCCGCATTCCAGAAGCCGCCCAGGCCGTCCTTCTGATCCAGCAGCGCGTTCAGAGCCACCAGCGCCCGGTCTGCCAGAACCATTTTCAGAAACAGACCCCAGAGGATCAGCTGGAAGCCATACTTGATATTCTCATATTTCAGCCGGTGCCCCTCATTCAGCTGGGCAGCCAGTTCGTCATAAATCGCAATGGGACCCTGGATGATCTGCGGGAAAAAGGATGCGAACAGGGCGAATTTCGCCGGGTTTTTCTGCGCCGGGGTCTTCTCCCAATATACATCCAGCAGATACCCCATGGTCTGAAAGGTGTAAAAGCTTATGCCAAGAGGCAGCAGCAGAGTCACCACCGGAAGGGAAACGCCCATCCTGTCCCCGATGGAACCTGCAATCCAGTTATAGTATTTCAGCACGCACAAAATGCCGAAATTAAATACAAGCACACCCACCAGAATGATGCGCTTGTATTTCGCAAACTTATTCTTAAACTGCTTTTTTTCTTCTTTGGACCAAACCGCCTTATATTCTTTCAGGACAGCCTTCCTCTTCCCGTCCAGCCGCTCCATCCCCATGGCTCCCAGCCAGGTGGTTGCGATAGTCACACAGAGAAAAGGAAGGTAGTCCAGACAGACAATCCCGTAGAATGTAAAGCTGGCAGCCAGCAGCACAATCCAGCGGAAGCGGATCGGTACAGCATAATATACCACAAGGGCAATCAATACAAAAATAAAGAAGGATGCCGATACCAGTGTCATATAGTATTCCTGAAACCTTTCCGATTATTCGTCGCCAAGCCGCTGGATCATATCGTAAATAGCCGCCGCACTGTTAAAGTTCTGGGGCATGATCTGAGACGGCGGAACCGTAATGTCATATTCCTCGTCAATCATGGCAATGATCTGGATCACATCAAAGGACTCTAAGAGCCTCTTGTCAAACAGCCCTGTCTCGTTCCTGAAATCCACCCCCGGTTTCATCTCCTCCAATTTTGCAATCAATTCTTCCATTTTCTTGTCCTCCGTTATGATAATCTATTCTCGTCTGCCTCTTTCGCCGGGACAGCGTCCCTCCAAAAAAGCAGCCTGAGTCTGTCCACTCACCTTTACAGCGCGCCAGTCCCGCGCAGATAAGGTATAATCCACGCTGCCGCCATTCCCACCACAAACAGCGGGCCGATCAGCAGCGCCAGGCGGGTACTGGCAAAGGTCCGTTTCACCTCCGCCGGATCTTTTTCCCGCTCCGGCATCACAAACATAGCCGCCCGGGCCTGTTTTTCCTCCTCGGTCACCTGCGTCAGCGCAGAACCGATCACCATGGCGATGATATTGGCCACAATGCCCACAATACTGGAATCCAGGTACGCCGGCAGGGAAAATCCGCCCAGACCCACGATCAGCTTCATGACAAAACAGCTCAGAAACCCGATCAGCATACCCCAGAACGCCCCGGTTTTGGTCAGCCGTTTGCAGAATACGCAGGCAACCGCCACCGGCATCCAGGAGCTGGCGATCACGGCGCCGCCCAGGAACATGATAACAAAAATCGCCGGCGGATTAAAGATGGAAATCAGCAGGATCACCACCGCCACTAAAATCATCGCCCACTGCCCGATCTTGATATAACGTTTATCCTCCTCGTCACTCTCTGACTCGCTGGCGCCGAAAATATCATTGGCCACAGAAGCGCCGATCAGGGATGTAAACGTGGTGGCAGAGGAAATGCCCGCCGCTAAGATCCCGGTCAGCAGCAGCACGCCCAAAAGCTTCGGCATCAGGTTCATGGACGCCCACAAAAGCACGTGGGAGGAATCCTCCATCTCCGGCACAGAGACTCTTACCATAACCGCGCCGATCCCCGCCAGAAATTCCAGGGCAAACACGCCGATGGCCGCCCAGTAGGAGCTGCGGATGATGGTGTGTTCATCCCGGGCCATCTGATAACGGCTGCTCTGCCAGGGACCCACCATGCAGACACTCATCCAGACCACGCCGAAGTTCAGCCCCCAGACAATGTTTTCCCAGCCGGTGTCATACAGCACGCCCGGTTTCCCGCTCCAGGAAAGCACCTGGGTGGTATCCGGACTGGCCGCCACCTGTTCCAGGGCGCCATACCAGCCGCCGGAATTTTTAGCAATAAAGAGTACGCCGATGATCAGGGCCACCGTAAATACTGCCGCCATCAGCGTATCGGTGATCAGCACGCCCCGGGAGCCGGACATGACAGAGATCAGGGTAAACACCACGATGCAGACCGCGATGCAGATCCTGTAATCCACCCCCGTCACCGCGTTCATCAGCGTCCCTACTCCCTGCATCACAGAAAGCAGGTAAACCGCCATGGTCACCATCGCTGTCGCAGCGGACAGCGCCCGCATTTTCTTTGAATCAAACCGCTGCCCGAAAAACTCCGGAATCGTCAGCGCCTTGCTCCTCCGCAGATATCTGCCGAAAAAAACGGCTCCTAAGATATATCCCGCCGACTGCATACCTGCAAACAGGATGATGGACGAAAATGCCCCGTCATAGCACTGGGCCGCATCCCCCATAAACATCCCCGTACTGGAATAGGAGGCGATCAGGGAACCGGCGATCAGGATCACCGGCGCATTCCGCCCCGCCACATAAAAATCCTCCGCATTGCGGATCTTTCTGCTGATCACCGCCCCGATGACCGCAAATACTACCATAGAAATAATCATTCCGATCAGATAAATATTCATGCGTCCTCTCCTCCCTCTTTTCCAGAGGCCGCTTTTGTCCCGCATGAAGATCCTCCGGAGAGATTTTCTTTTTTATAATCCTTTTTCAGCCCCAGATAGGCCAGCACTACAGCCGCAGTCATCCAGATGCCGATAAATATGGCAATTGCAAACTCCATATCCTGTTACTCCTTTTCTCAGGCCCTCTTCGGTTTCGCCTGCATCATGTCCCGCAGCTTCACCCGGTCTGTTTTTCCATTCAGGTTCAGCGGCATTTCCTCCAGCCGGATCACCCGGTTGGGAAGCATATAAACGGGGAGCGACGTTTTCAGCGCCTCCCTCAGCTCCTGCTCTTCCCGGCTCCCGGTATAGAAAAGCACAATCCGGCTTTTCTCCGTGTCATACAGGCAGCAGCAGGAAGCGACTCCCTCCTCTGCCGAAACCGCGGTTTCGATCTCCCCCAGTTCTATCCGGTTCCCCATATGTTTGATCTGGAAATCCTTCCGCCCCATATAGATCAGATCCCCGGCGGCGTCCACCATCGCCAGATCCCCGGTGCGGTACATCCGCCGGTTCATCTCCGGCTGATCCGGTGTATACAGCGGATTCTCCACAAACACCTGCGCCGTTTTCTCCGGTTCCCGGTAATAGCCATCCGCCAGGCTCGGGCCTGTGCCGCACAGCTCGCCGATCTGACCGGGCTGCACCTCATGGTTCTCCTCATCCAGCAGGAAAAGCTTCATATGATCCGCCGCTTTTCCGATGGGAAGGCTCTCCGCATCATCAATCCTGCGTTTTACCCAGTAGTAAGCGCAGATATCTGTCATCTCCGTGGGGCCGTACATATTGATAAAATCAGCCTCCGGATATTCCCGCCGCCACATGTTCAGCTGTTTGGAGGGCATCACCTCTCCCCCGAACATCACCAGCCTCAGGTCATCCAGATGAAGCTCCGGCAGCGCGCCCAGGTTCGCGATCAGACAAAGCGCCGACGGAACCCAGAAAACAGTATTGATCCGGTGCTCCTTCATCCAGTTCAGCGTCATCATCGGAAAAGAAAAAATCTGTTTCGGCGCAATATGACACTGAGCTCCGCACTTGATCGTCATATAAATATCCAGACCGGACATCACAAAATAGAACGGCGTCTGGTTGGCAAATACCGTGGTCTCATTGATCGGGAAGGTATCCCCCAGCCAGTCCAGGTAATGGATCACCGCCCGGTGGGAAATCACCACCCCTTTCGGCGTCCCGGTAGAACCGGAGGTAAACAGCACATACAGCGTATCGTCCGCCGTCATCTCCTCCCGGATCTGACCCAGCACCTGCTCATCCACATCCTCCCGGCCAATCTCATCCAGGTCGATCACCTGCGCCCCGTCTGCAAATGCTTCCGCGGCCTCCCGGTGTTCCCCGTCCGTGAGGATCACAGCCGGACAGAGCACATGCATAATCCTGGAAATTCTTGCCTGCGGCATGTAGACGTCCAGAACAGTATAAAAATTTCCGCTGTACACCGCGCCCATCATAGCTTCCACGCACGACGTCCCCTTATCCAGAAAAACTGCCGCCGGTCTGCGAAAAAGCCCCAGACCATGCAGAAAGCAAGCAATCTCCTTTGCCCGTTTCTGCAGATTCCCGAAGGAAAGTTCTCTCTTTTCATCTGAAAAAGCTGTTTTATCCGCATAAATGGAAGCTGAATGTTCCAGATATTCCTGTATTACTTTGTACATGATCCTTTTATTACCCTTTCTATGACATTTTTCCACAAAATTTTCACTTTCACAATTCTATCATATTTTTCTTTCCCATGCTCTTAATCTTTTCTTAAAAAACACTTTACTTTTACCAAATCACGGCACACAGCCGGCAACTTTCTGCAAATCCTTGCGCTGGCAGTAACCCTATGGTAAGATAGAGAGGACGAGTCAATTTTACAAACAACCTTAAAAGGGGGACACACACATGTATCAGGATGAATATAAACGCTGGCTGGCGGCCGATCTGGAAGATGCCGATCTGATGCCGGAGCTGACCAGGATCCGGGACGATGAAGACGAGATCAAAGAACGGTTTGCCGTTTCCTTAAAATTCGGGACAGCAGGACTGCGGGGCGTGCTGGGCGCCGGGACCAACCGCATGAATATCTATGTTGTCCGGCAGGCAACACAGGGTCTGGCCAACTGGGTGAAGACCCAGGGCGGCAGCCAGACGGTAGCGATCAGCTATGACAGCCGTTTAAAAAGCGATATATTTGCAAAAACCGCAGCCGGCGTACTGGCTGCCAACGGCATCCAGGTGCGCATCTATGACGCGCTGATGCCCGTACCGGCGCTGTCTTTTGCCACCCGGTATTACAAATGCAATGCCGGAATCATGGTGACAGCGTCCCATAACCCGGCCAAATACAACGGATACAAGGCTTACGGTCCGGATGGATGCCAGATGACGGACGACGCTGCCGCCATTGTATATGAAGAGATCCAGAAGACAGACGTCTTAACCGGCGCATCCTTCCTCTCTTTCGCGGAGGGTGTGGAAAAGGGTCTGATCCGCTTTGTAGGCGACGACTGCAAACAGGCCTTCTACGCAGCCATCGAGGAGCGGCAGGTCCGCCCCGGCTTATGCAGGACCGCAGGCCTGAAGTTAGTATACAGCCCGCTGAACGGCTCCGGCCTGGTGCCCGTGACACAGGTATTAAAGGATATCGGCATCACAGACATCACCATCGTACCCGAACAGGAATATCCCAACGGCTATTTTACCACCTGCAGTTACCCGAACCCGGAGATTTATGATGCCCTGGAGCTGGGTCTGAAGTTAGCAGAGGAGTCCGGCGCGGACCTGATGCTGGCCACAGACCCCGATGCTGACCGGGTAGGGATCGCCATGCGGTGCCCGGACGGCTCCTATGAGCTGGTCAGCGGAAACGAGATGGGCGTCCTCCTTTTAGATTATATCTGCGCAGGACGGATAGAAAAAGGCACCATGCCGGAGCGTCCGGTAGCTGTCAAATCCATCGTCTCCACACCACTGGCGGACGCAGTGGCCGCCCATTACGGCGTAGAGCTGCGCAGCGTCCTCACCGGATTCAAGTGGATCGGCGACCAGATCGCCGGTCTGGAAGCAGCGGGAGAAGCCGACCGCTTCATCTTCGGTTTTGAGGAAAGCTACGGATACCTGGCCGGAACCTATGTCCGCGACAAGGACGCCGTGATCGCATCCATGCTCATCTGCGAGATGGCGGCGTATTACCGCAGCATCGGCAGCTCCATCAAACAGCGTCTGGAAGAGATTTACGCACAGTACGGCCGCTACCTGAACAAGGTGGATTCCTATGAATTCCCCGGTCTGACCGGCATGGACAAGATGGCCGGCATCATGCAGAACCTGCGCGACAATGCCCCCACAGAATTTGCCGGACACAGGGTAGTGAAGGTAACCGACTATCAGAATACCGGAGAAACCGGTCTTCCTTCTGCAAATGTACTGATCTATTCCCTGGAGGGAGGAGCTTCTGTTGTGGTACGCCCCTCCGGTACAGAACCGAAGATCAAGACTTATTTTACCACCTTGGGAAAAGACCTGGCTGAGGCCCAGGCTCAGAAAGACGCGCTGACAGAGGCCATCCGGCCGCTGCTGGCATAAAACTGCAGCCGGACTCTTTCCTGGCAGAAAAAGCCGCCCGGATCATGCGGAGGATTCCCCGCATGATCCGAAGCGGCTCTTTTTATTCTGCAGCATCCGGCGCCATCTTTTTATTTTACAGGACAGCCCTGTCTTTCAATCAAAAAACTATAACCGCGCCCGTTTCAGCGCCTCCAAAAATCTCCGGCGCATAAAATTCTGGCGGTTTTCCTTTCTTAACTTTTCATAATGTTTTCCTGAATCCCAGACCTTATTGGACTGGAAATAATGATTGGCGATTTTCCAGAATTTCTCCGGATAACAGAGCCGGCAGTACAGCTCCTTCCAGTCCGCTGCCCGCATGGGATGGATCCGGTCATATTCCCGCAGCATCTCCAGCCCCAGCGTTTCGCTCCATTCATGCTTCTCCAGCATTTTCCGCAGAAAATTTGCCAGATCCGTCATCTGAACTCCATACCGCATATGTTCCATGTGCACCAGCGTCATGCCGCCGGACTCTATCACCACATTGTGCTGGTTAAAATCCCCGTGACACAGCCCCAGCGTATGGGACTTCAGATTCCCGCCGGTATCGCGGAGCGCATCTAAAACTTCCCCGGACTGGCCGATGTATTCCGGAAAACATTTCAGGAACAGCCTTTCAAAATCACTTTTATTTTTGCGTATCAGGATATATTTCCGGATCCGGCGCAGTTCCCGGTCCCGGCGCTGACAGTTTTCATAAAGGCTCTCTGTCCCCGGCGAAGTCCCGGCTCCGGTTTCCTCCCCCTGTTCCGGGAAAAGCCCCGCCGCCCCCTGGCTGACCCCATGGAACTTCGCCAGAAAGGAGACGGTCATCACGATGTCCAGGCGGCTTCTGCTGTCACATTCCCTCCCTTTCACCCAGCGATGGGCGGAGTACCTGCAGCCATCCACGCCTTCTGTCAGCAGCTGTCCTTCCTGATTTTTCACCATTGCGTCGCAGGAAATATTTTTGTCCTGCAGAAACTGCCCCACCTGGTACAGATATTCTGCCTTTTGCATCTGCCCGTGAAACTCTTTCAGCGCGAACAGCCCCTGCGGGGTTTCACAGATAAGGATCCCTCTTCCCTTATAAAACTTTTCCACTTCAAACTGCTGTTTTTCCAGGACCTGTTCGATCTGATAATACACAAAAACACCCCTTCACCTATGATTTCAGACACGGATGCGTCTTTTTTATCATATGAAGGGGTGCCTCCCGGTATTCATTTTTTCCATTCCTTCTGAAAACGTTCCAGCAAAATCTCCTTTGTGTTCAGCCGTGGATCATCCACCACAGCCTCCAGCATCTGTTTCAGGACAGCTCCCAGCTCTTTTCCCGGCTTCATCCCGGCTTCGATCAGATCTTTTCCGGTTACCGCCAGGTCTTTCATCGTCAGACACTGATGCCCGGCAAGGATCTGTCCGTAAATCCTGCGGTATTCCTCAACATACTGCAGCTTTTCCTGCTGCCGGTAATCGCTCTGCGCCAGAATATCCGCCCGCTTCACCTCGAACAGATCCGGATACGCTTCCTGACCGTTGCGGAGGATCGCCCTGCGGACCGCCCGCTCTGTCAATGGATACGGCCGGTCGTCGTGACCCTTCACCAGCGCCGTCACACGGCGGATGGTATCATTGTCAAACTTCAGGCGGCGCAGGATCCTCCGGGTCATCTCCGCGCCCATGGCCGGATGGCCATGAAAATGATGCAGCCCGTCTGCGTCCTCCGTCCTGCAGGCCGGTTTCGCCACATCATGGAACAGCATAGCCAGGCGCAGCACCTTCGTGGCAGGCACCGCCTGCAGGGACCAGATGGTATGCTCCCCCACCGTTCCTCTGTGGTGCGGGTTCTTCTGCTCACAGACCATCATTGCGGAAAACTCCGGCAGGATCACATCTGCGATCCCCGTCTCCCAGACCGTCCGCATCATCTCCGGATGGGGGGAAATCAGCAGCTTTACCAGTTCCGCCTGGATCCGCTCCGCGCTGATCCGGGCCAGATTGGGAGCCAGCTTCCTGATCGCCCGTTCTGTATTCTCCTCGATGGAAAATCCCAGCTGGGCGGCAAACCGCACCGCCCGCAGCATCCGCAGCGCATCCTCCGTAAAGCGTTCCTCCGGATCTCCCACACAGCGGATCACCCCCCGCTTCAGGTCTCCCCGGCCGTCAAACGCATCTACCAGCCCCGCATCCTCATTATACGCCATCGCATTGATGGTAAAATCCCGCCGTTTCAGGTCATCCCGCAGATTTAAAGTATACTCCACGCTTTTGGGGTGGCGGGCGTCTTCATACTCCCCGTCGATCCGGTACGTGGTTACCTCAAACCCCTCGTGGTCCAGCATGACAGTCACCGTCCCATGCTGGATCCCCGTGTCAATGGTATGCCCAAACACGGCTTTCACCTGCTGCGGCCGGGCGGACGTGGTAATATCCCAGTCATGCGGGGTTCTTCCCAGCACGGAATCCCTGACGCAGCCGCCTACCGCGTAGGCATCATAGCCGGCGCTCTTTAGCTGACGGATGATTGCCGAAACCTTCTCCGGCATCCTGACCTGGTTCATGGATTAATACGCCCGTCCCCAGTAAATCAGCTTTTTCGCCGGTTTGCCGCAGCATACACAGACATCGGAAATCTGCTCCTGATCGTTGAAAGGCATACATCTGGAAGTTGCGCCTGTCTCTTCCTTGATCTTATCCTCACAGGCCTGGTCGCCGCACCACATGGCGCGCACAAAGCCGGGCTTTGTATTCACCGTCTCACAGAATTCCGCATAATCATGAGCGTCGCTGATATGGGCATCCAGGTGTGCCTTTGCCCGCTCATACATATCGTGCTGAATCGTATCCAAGAGCTGCGGGATCACAGTCTCGATCTCATCCAGGGAAACCGTAATCTTCTCACCGGTATCTCTGCGCACCACCACGCAGTGGTTTTCCGCGATATCCCTGGGGCCCAGCTCCGCGCGGAGCGGGATCCCGCGCATCTCCTGTTCCGCGTATTTCCATCCCGGGCTCTTATCCGAATCATCTAATTTTGCACGGCAGACCCTGCCGAGACGCTCTTTCAGCTCCGCGGCCGCCTCCATAACGCCCTCTTTCCTCTGCTGCACCGGAATCACCATCAGCTGTGTGGGGGCAACCCGGGGCGGCAGCACCAGCCCGGAATCATCCCCATGCACCATGATCAGCGCGCCGATCATCCGGGTGCTCACGCCCCAGGAAGTCTGATGTACATACTGCAGTTTATTTTCCTTGTCGCTGTACTGGATGCCGAAGGCTTTCGCAAATCCGTCGCCGAAATTATGGCTGGTACCGGACTGCAGCGCTTTTCCGTCATGCATCAGCGCCTCAATGGTGTAGGTGGCCTCCGCCCCCGCAAACTTCTCCTTATCGGTTTTCTGTCCGCGGATCACCGGGATCGCCAGGAAATCCTCCATAAAGTCCGCATAAAGGTTCAGCATCAGGATCGTGCGCTCCTCCGCCTCCTCAGCGGTCGCATGGGCCGTATGTCCCTCCTGCCACAAAAACTCACGGGAACGTAAGAAAGGCCGTGTCTCCTTCTCCCAGCGAACCACAGAGCACCACTGGTTATAGACCTTCGGCAGATCCCGGTAGGACTGGATCTCGTTCTTATAAAAGTCACAGAACAGGGTCTCTGAAGTAGGGCGGACACAGAGCCGCTCCTGCAGCGGGTTCAAACCGCCGTGGGTCACCCAGGCCACCTCCGGCGCAAAGCCCTCCACATGATCCTTCTCCTTCTCCAAAAGGCTCTCCGGGATAAACATCGGCATATAAACATTCTCCACCCCGTTTTCCTTAAAGCGGCGGTCCAGTTCGTTGCGGATATTTTCCCAGATCGCGTATCCGGCCGGTTTAAAAATCATACAGCCCCGCACGCTGGAATAATCCATCAGTTCCGCCTTTTTCACTACATCTGTATACCACTGGGCGAAATCCTCCTCCATGGAGGTAATCGCTTCCACTAATTTCTTTTCCTTTGCCATGATCTGTCTCCTTCTTCTCTCATTCTGCGTTCGCCTAAAGCTCCGGGTGCATCTTCCTGGTGAGCCGGTTCAGCCCGCTGAAGAATGCGCGAATCGATGCTTTGGTGATATTTGCGCTGTCACCGGCGCCGAAAAGCACCTTTCCGGTGGTCTCATCCTTCATCTGGATATAGCAGGCCGCCCTTGCCTGGGAACCGGATCCCAGCGCATGCTCGTCAAAGCTCAGCACGCACATATCCAGGCCAAAGGCCTCGTTGATGGCCTGTTTCACCGCATCGATGGGGCCGTTGCCGGTATGGCTGATCTTTCTGGGCTCGCCGCGGTAATTGAAGTCAACGGTCGCCCTGCACTCTTTATCGTCAATATCCTCCACTTTGATCCGTTTAAACTCAAACGGATTGGAGAGGGCGATATACTCGTGCTTGAACGCAGCCAGGATCTCCTCCGGCGGGATCTCGCCGCCCTCCTCCTCGGAAAGCCGCTGCACCACATCGGCAAACTCCCTGTGCATCTCCTTCGGAAGCTTGTAGCCATATACGGTCTCCATCACAAAAGCCACGCCGCCCTTGCCGGACTGGCTGTTGATCCGCACGACAGGCTCGTACTCACGTCCCACGTCCGCCGGATTGACCGGCAGATAAGGAACCTCCCAGATCTCTGCCTGGCGCTCCTTCATGGCGTGCAGCCCCTTGTTGATGGCATCCTGATGGGAGCCGGAGAAGGCGGTAAATACCAGTTTGCCGGCATAGGGATGCCGCTCGTCGATCTTCATCTTGCTGCACCGCTCGTATACCTCGGCAATCTCCTTCACATTCTCAATGTTCAGCTGCGGGTCAATCCCCTGAGAAAACATATTGTATGCGATGTTGAGGATATCCACGTTTCCGGTCCGCTCCCCGTTGCCGAACAGCGTGCCCTCCACACGGTCCGCGCCGGCCAAAAGCCCTAACTCCGTAGCCGCAATGCCGGTTCCCCGGTCGTTGTGCGGGTGCAGGCTGAGGATGATATTCTCCCTGTCTTTGAAATGTCTGCTCATCCACTCGATCTGATCCGCATACACATTCGGCGTATTCATCTCCACTGTGGCCGGGAGATTAAAAATGATCCTGTTCTCCGGCGTCGGCTGCCATACATCCTGCACCGCAGTGCAGATATCCAGGGCAAACTCCACCTCTGTCCCGGTAAAGCTCTCCGGGGAATACTCCAGATACAGATTGCCCGGGAAATCCTTCGCCCGCTCTTTCACCATCCGCGCCCCGTCGATGGCAATCTGCTTGATCTCCTCCTTATCCATATGGAATACCACATCTCTCTGCAGGACTGAGGTGGAGTTATAAATATGCACGATCACATTTCGGATCCCCTGGATGGCCTCAAACGTGCGGTCGATCAGATGCTCCCGGCACTGGGTCAGCACCTGGACGGTCACATCATCCGGGATCAGATCCTCATCCACCAGCCTGCGCAGAAAATCGAACTCAATCTGGGAAGCTGCCGGAAATCCGATCTCGATCTCCCTGAACCCTAACTTCACCAAAAGCTGGAACATCTCCAACTTTTCTTCCACGTTCATGGGCTCTACCAGAGCCTGATTGCCGTCACGCAGGTCGACGCTACACCAGACCGGCGCCTTCTCTATCTCCTTATCCGGCCATTCTCTTTCAGGGTAATGAAGAACCGGAACCCTTTTGTAATGCTTATAATTTAACATAGCAATCTCCTTCATTTTATCACCGATAGATTATAGCACAAGAATCTTCATTATAAAAGGGGCGATTTTTCAAAAGGGCAGGCCACAGGAGTTCAATTTTGTTTTCCGTGGTTCAATTTTGTTTTTTCTCTTGCATTTGCCGGAGAGCAGGTGTATAATTCGGTTCAACAAAAAAGTTCAATTTAAAGAAACAGAGAGGGAATACGATGCAGCAGTTTTCAGACCGTTTAAAACAGGCGATGGAGGAACACGGCTACAAGCAGGTTGACCTGATCCGCCTGGTCAATGAAACCGGCAGTCCCCGGGGCATCCACGTGGGGAAGAGCCACATCAGCCAGTACTGCAGCGGGAAAACGACTCCCCGGGCAGATATCCTGCATGTCCTGGCACAGGTTCTTGAGGTCAGCCCGGCCTGGCTTTCGGGAGAGGACGCCCCCGGGGCGGCCGCCGCCGGCGGCGGCAATCAGATTTCAAAACCTCAGCCAGAACACAGTAAAATCAGAACAGGAGAACATACCATGAATACATTTCAGAAATCATCCAAATTAGACCATGTCCTTTATGACGTCCGCGGGCCATTAGTGGAGGAGGCCAACCGCATGATCGACGCGGGCATGCACATTTTAAAGCTGAACCTGGGGAACCCGGCCCCCTTCGGCTTCCACGCGCCGGAGGAAGTGATCTATGACATGCGCCAGCAGCTGGGCGACTGCGAGGGCTATTCCGATTCCAAGGGACTGTTTTCCGCCCGCAAGGCGATCATGCAGTATGCGCAGCTGAAAAACATCCCCAATGTGGAGATCGGCGATATTTATACCGGAAACGGCGTCAGCGAGCTGATCAACCTCTGTATGCAGGCGCTGTTAAACGACGGGGATGAGATCCTGATCCCTTCCCCCGATTATCCGCTGTGGACTGCCACAGCCACCCTGGCCGGCGGCAAAGTCGTACATTACATCTGCGATGAGGAATCCGAATGGTACCCGGATCTGGAAGATATGGAGAAAAAGATCACAGACCGCACCAAGGCCATCGTGATCATCAACCCCAACAACCCTACCGGCGCCCTTTATCCGAAGGAGATCCTGGAAAAGATCGTGGAGCTGGCCAGACGCCATCACCTGATGATCTTCTCCGATGAGATTTACGACCGCCTGGTGATGGACGGCGAAGAGCACATCTCCATCGCTTCCCTGGCTCCGGATCTGTTCTGCGTTACCTTCAGCGGGCTGTCCAAGTCCCACATGATCGCAGGCTTCCGCGTGGGCTGGATGATCTTAAGCGGCAATAAAGCCATTGCCAGGGATTACATTGAGGGACTGAATATGCTTTCCAATATGCGTCTCTGCTCCAATGTGCCGGCACAGTCCATTGTCCAGACAGCGCTGGGCGGCTACCAGAGCGTGAAGAACTATATTGTCCCGGGCGGCCGCGTATATGAGCAGAGGGAGTTTATCTACAAGGCCCTGAACGATATCCCGGGTATCACCGCGGTGAAACCGAAAGCAGCCTTTTATATTTTCCCGAAGATCGACGTCAAAAAGTTTAACATCACCAACGATGTACAGTTTGCCCTGGATTTCCTGCGGGAAAAGAAGGTGCTGATCGTACAGGGAACCGGCTTCAACTGGCAGCAGCCTGACCACTTCCGCGTGGTTTACCTGCCCCGGATCGCCGTCCTCAGCGAAGCGATGGAGAAGTTAGGCGATTTCCTTTCCACTTATCGCCAGCAGTAGGCAGACCTTGTATTTTATAAAATCCTTGCATTATCAGGCTTTTTGTATTATGATGGGGTCAGCAATAAAGCTTTGCACAGAATGAATAAAGGAGGAGTTTACTTATGGCATACGTAATTAGTGACAGCTGCATTTCCTGCGGCGCATGCGCAGGCACATGTCCTGTTGGCGCTATTTCCGAGGGCGATTCCCAGTACCAGATCAACGCTGATGAGTGCATCAGCTGCGGCGCTTGTGCTGATGGATGTCCTGTTGGCGCGATCGAAGCTGAATAATTTCGTTTTTTCAAAGAGACGGGCGCGGCCGCACGGAACTTTATGTTCCGCGCATCCGCGCCCGTTTTCCTGTCTTTTTTCACCCGGTCAGAACGGTATCAGGAAAAAACCGATCCACCCCATGCCAATGCCCAGAACAGCCCCGGCAATCACATCACTGACAAAATGGACTCCGCCGATCACACGCACCGCCGCCAGAAAGACGCCGGCCGCCAGGATCACGATCCCCGCCGGGACAGACACCCACAGCGCCGCCATGGCAATCATATAAACAGAAAAAACATGACGGCTGGGAAAAGAATTCCCTCTCGTTTCCTTCGGGATCAGCGGTTCCCCCTCCCACACTTCATAGGGACGCTTCCGGTTGCAGATCCTGCGAAACAACGTCACCGCCAGGAAAGAAATCAGCGGCACCAGGATCGCACGCATCAGGCGCGGATCCCGCAGGAAAAGCAGAGCCGCAAGCAGCGCCGGATAAGTCAGGTACAGCGCCCCCGTGATCCCGCGGTTGACCAGCAGCAGCCGTTTCTTCTTTTTTTCATCCTCCTCAAAAGGCTTTGCCAGCCGGTCGTAGAATTCCTTTCGCATGCAAATGGCTCCTTTTCCCCTGCGCATCTTCATCAACCTGTTTAAAACTCATCGCCGGAAGGGGATGGACCCGCATCCTGTTCCATCCGGTTATGTACCCGGATCCCGTTGACCTCCACATCTCCGGTCATGGGAATCACCAGGCAGGGCACCCCGTCAATCACCTTTGTCTCGATCAGCTCCGCGCATTCCGGGCTGGCCTGCACCGTAACCTCCGGCGTCTTCACTTCAAATTTTCTGGTGTTGGAAATATTGTTGGCCAGCACCGTCATCCGGGCGCCGATCTCCTCATCATACCGCTCCTCAAAGCGCTCCATATTTTCCTCCGGCGCCCCGCTGCGCTGCAGGATCTTTCTTACCTGTGTCTTATCCAGCTCCAGCGGCTCCGGGCTATCCTTATTTTCCTCCAGCATCTCCGTCAGATTTTCATGGATATTGCGAACCACATCGTAGACACATTCCTCTCCCAGCGTCTCCTCAATGACAGCCTGGAAAGACTCCTTCTGCTGCACAGCCGGAAGCGGCTGCACACACCCAAGCAGCTGTTCCGTAATCTCCGGGCACAGCTCCTTCGCATTTTTTGAAAAATAAAGCAGGCTGTGCAGATCCGTGTTCCGATCGTGAAAAGCCGGGAACAGAAACGCCTGCTCCGGCATATCCACCAGCCAGTCCCGCACCCGGTCCTCGATGCTGTTGGTCTCCGCGTTGTAGCAGAGCCCCGCCTTGGAAAGCGCCACCGGACACAGACAGCAGAGCACAAAATCATAAACGTACTCCGAAGCGTCCTCCATCTCCAGTCCGTCGGAGGTCTTCATGGGGATATCATAAGAACCGTGGATCAGCAGGATCAGATAATTCTCCGGATGATACCAGGTCTCTATGATCCGGTCATAAAAGCTTTCCAGAATCACATCCTCCTGCAGCCCGCTGTCCCGCAGCGCCAGCAGGCTTTTCTGCGTCCCCTCGCCCATCTCCTGCTCCAGGGGGAACTCCATGTTGATCAGATTCTTTCCGATGGTCCCTGACAGGGCTTTCCGGAAAATATCCAGATATTTGTACATCTCCTCCTCCGGCAGCGACAAAAACGCTTCCCGGAATTTCAGGACTTTATTCTTCTCCGCGTCCACATAACAGCCCGCCAGGCGGTTGATGCAGCAGCGCTCCTTTGTAAACAGCTTTTTAATCTCCGCGATTTCACGTTTATTCATAATCGATCCTTCCCCTCAGTTTCTTTTCTTTCCTGCCCGCCGCTTCGCGCACGGCGGCATTTTTGCTTCCGCAATCTTATCACATTCTCCGCCGAAACACAACGGGCTCCATTTTATATCAGGATCTCCCGCGCCGTATGCAGAAAGGCCTGCAGCGGCGGCGCCAGCCAGCGGTTTTCGCTGTAGATCACCTGCATCAGCATGGATATACTGTATCCGGCCACCGGAAATACCGCAATCTCCCCCCGTTCCAGCGCCTCCTCCAACGTAAACCGGGGAAGCAGGGAAACCCCCAGACCGGCGGCTACCGCGTCAATGATCAGCCGCGTATAACCGATTTCCATCACGTTGGTAATATATTTCCCCTGGTCGTTCAGGTACTGCTCAAACGCCTGCCGGTAATTGCAGCCCTCCTCAATCTGAATAAAGCTTTCCCGGATCAGCGTATCCACAGGAACCGCTTCCCCGCCGGCAAACGGATGGCCGGAGGAACAGAAAAAACAGATCTCCGTGGCAAGCTCATGGGCGCTGATCCAGTGGGGATGGTGCAGCTTTTTATCCACTGTAAGGATCACATCCAGCGTTCCTTTTTCCAGCATCGCCATACATTCCAGCGTGGTGGCCACCACCACCTTCAGGTTCACCTTCGGATAACGCTGGCGGAAGACCCGGAAAATCCCCCCATAACGCGAAGCACAGATCGTCTCCATGACCCCCACGGTCACTTTCCCCTGCGGCTCCCGCCCGGCGGCAAAATGATCCAGCGCCATTGCCTCGCACATCTGCATCTGGTAAGCATACTCCAGGAACTCCCGCCCGGCGGCAGACAGCGTGATCCGTTTTCCATTCCGCTCAAACAGCGTCACATGCAGCTCCTTTTCCAGCATCTGGATCTGGGTCGTTACCGTTGACTGCGCATACCCCAGATCCTGCGCCGCTTTTGAGAAATTCCCGATCTCCGCCACCCGGATGAAGGTCTTCACATTCCTTATTTCCATCTTCCACCTCCTGCCCCTGTTTCCCCCCAACAGAACGCCGTCCCCTGTATCACCTTTTATTCTATATCAATTTTTATGATTTGTCATATCATTTTTTTCAATTTTACGAATACCCCAATTTGTGCTATGATTACCAATGGAATGAAATTTCAAAATCACTTTTTTACAACTCTCAACACACAACAAAAAGACCTGCACGCACTGTGCAGGCCTTTTTGTATGTTCAGACACGTCCGTGTCACTATCCTATGCGGAAGGCTCCCCGGCAATATCCTGATACTGCAGCATATAATCTTCGGCATCCTGCGTATAATAGCGGATCTGCCCCGCCTCCGCCTGCCGCATCCCCAGCTCCCGTTCCGCAACCGTCTCAATCACCGACAGATCTTCAGCAACAAGAAGCCGTTTTTCCAGGATCTCATTCTCCTGGGACAGCTGTTCTACCTGCATCCGCAAACCGGCAATCGTATCCAGCCGCTGGTTCGTCTGGTTCTTCAGATGAAGGAACAGACAGCTGACTGCGACAAAAATACTCAGTGTCAACGCCATAAAAAGAAGCGACTGGGCCGTGATCGCCTGCGCCCGCTTCCTGTTCTTCTCCACATGGCGGCGGATTTCTTTTTTCCGGAGCCGCTCCGCCCGCGCCGCCTTCACATGTGCCGGCACCCTGACCGGTTTTAATATATAAGAACCGTCAGCCGTCTTCACAAACTGACAGTACTGTCCTTTGTTCTCCTGTTCAGAGACCTGATCCATACCACAACATCTCCAACGTTTTCTACTGTGAAACCACTATATGTAGTATAAATCATTCTGTGGCAGTTGTACAGGATTTTTGACAGTTTTCCTTATTTTTTGTTATATCTGCCGGATCAGCCACTGTCCCGCGAACACGGCTGCCACTCCTGCAGCAAGACTCAGGATCACATACAGGGACGCCACACCGGGATTCCCTCCCCGGATCAGATCCCCGGTTTCCAGTGCAAAAGAAGAGAATGTGGTAAATCCGCCGCAGATCCCCACCTTCAGGAACAGAACCAGCCGGGAGTCTGCAGCGCCTGCTCTGGCCGCCGCTGCCGCGATCAGACCAATCGCAAAGGATCCTATGATGTTAATTACAAATGTTTTGATCGGGAACGCCATCCCCTCCCTGACCGGAACCAGTCCGATCAGATAACGGCTGACCGCCCCAAGAAAACCTCCCAGGCCAACTACAATGCATTCAATCAAAATATATACCTCCGGATCTCGCCTCTTTCACATCCTGATCAGCGTTCTGCCTCCCCCTCATCTTCCGGCCTTTTTGACCAGTTCCTGAATATGCGCCTCTGTCTCTTCCAGTTCCTCAGCAATCTCAGCAACACTTTTTCCTTTCGCAAGCTTTTTCTGAATCAGCACTTCCAGAAGCTGCTCCGCTCCCTGAGATCTGCCTTCCTCGATCCCCGAGCGCCTGCCTTCGTTCCAGGCTGCCTCCCGTTCCTGTCTCATATGCTTTTCCTGGTCATACTCAAAGATACTCATCGCTCTCGCCTCCGCCCTGTGATTTTCAAGGAATTCCCTCAGAACGTCCTCATGGATACACTCCCGGATCGCGCGGTCTACCGCCTCCTCCAGAGGCATCTCCTCTGTGTACTGCCGGATCTTGTCTGTGTATATGGCGTATTCCCGCAGCGTCTGGCAGGCTGCCTTCAGTTCCCGGTTGTTTTCCCCGGAAATATTCAGCACCACCGCTTCTAATTCCAGTTTGATCGGACGGTCATTTACCATAAACAGATCCGATAATTTCAAAACATCCCGCTCCGGCATCTGCTCCCTTCCGTTGTAAAAGACAACAAACTCCGGTGCCGGAATCCGCACCTTTGCTGTACCATACAGGTTCTCATCCTTTGTCATCCGCGAATACAAATGCGAAATGTAGAGCAGAAATCGCAGGGGCAGGTTCGGGTTACCGGTGGACTGGTGCTCATAGAGAGAAAGACGGCCGTCAATCAGAAATGAAACGTCATTTTTGATCGTCATATAGATCGCATTCTCCAGCGTATTGATCTCTAAGAGCTCCGGGTCCACATAATGCGTCCCTGCCATGGCGTTATAAAGATCCAGCAAATTGCTTTTGTCCGCATACAGCATGGTAAACACCGTAGACTTATATGTCCGGTTTACAGGCAGTTCCGTGGTCATTGTTGTTTTGTTTTCCATCCTATCGTCTCCTTGTTTTTGTGCTGCAAAGAGACTCTCGCGCATGCGCTTTCAAACTTTCTGGAAATCCACAGTCCGCTCATATCCACAGGAATCTCTCTGCTGTTTTTTTGGATCATCAAAGCATCGAGATTTCCGGAATGTTTCAGAATATAAGATGCGGCAGATGCCGCCTTTGACTCAGACAAGCTGGAAAGATCATGCTTTACCTGTATCCTATCACAGATACAGGTAAATTGCCAGAAGGAAATTGTCAAAAACCGGAGAACAAAGAACCAGAGAACATCAAACCAAAATGAAACGTTTCCTGTCCCCCATCAGAATATATACCTCCGGATCTCGCAGTTCTTCACGCCGAAAGCAGCAAATTCCTCATTGGTCATTTCATGGAAATAGGACTGCACAATTCTGGCGATTCCATTATGCGCCACCAGCAGATAAGTCTTTTCCCCGCTTTTCTCCCGCAGTTCATCCAGAAGATTATAGATTCTCTGCGCCAGATGAAGCATGGATTCGCCGCCCTCATACCGGCAGACAAACTGTTCCTTCGCCTTCTGAAACTCCTTCCCGTCCCGGGGCGTGGATTCATACTTTCCGAAATTCTGCTCCGTCAGCCGCGGCTCCTCCCTGGCCGGGATCCCTGTGATTTCTGAAATGTGCCGCGCTGTTTCCGCCGCACGGATCAGCGGCGAATACAGGATCTCATCCACAAAGATCCCCATTTCCAGAATCTTTTCCCCAGTCTCCACAGCCTGCCGGTGCCCCAGATCCGTCAGCGCAATATCTGTCGCCCCGCAGATTTTATTTTCCACATTCCAGATCGTCTGTCCATGCCGGACGAAATATAACTCTCCCATGTCAGTTGTCCTTTCCTGAAAAAGGACCGGCATCTCTGCCCGTCCCTGTTTCTTTTATTTTCCCTCGAACCGGTTCCCGATATCGTAGGGAGTCGTCTGGTATACGTAATAATTCAGCCAGTTGGAAAACAGCAGCTGCCCCGCGCTGCGCCAGTTCACCACCGGCCGCCTCGCCGGATCATCGTCCGGGAAATAATTGCAGGGCACCTCAGGATTCAGCCCCTTGGCCAGATCCCGCTCATACTCCAGCTTCAGCGTATCCGAGTCATACTCCAGATGACACAGCACAAAGAAGTGCTTGGAATCTGTAGATTTCAAAATCGTCGGCCCTCCGGCGTCACAGTCAGCGATCAGTTCCAGTTCCGGCACCTTCGCCACGTCCTCCGCCAGAATTCCCACTTCCCTGGAATGGGGCGCCATAAAAATATCGTCAAATCCCCGGAACAGCGGGGAACTCTTCTTTAACACGCGGTTGGGGTAGATCCCGGAAAGTTTCTTCTCATATACCGCATTCGTTCCCACTCCATAATGGTAATACAGCCCAGCCAGCGCTCCCCAGCAGATATGCAGGGTAGAATGCACATGTGTCTTGCTCCACTCCATAATCATGCAGAGCTCTTCCCAGTAATCTACCTTCTCATAGGGCACAAACGCCAGCGGCGCGCCGGTAATGATCATCCCGTCAAACCAGCGGTTCTTTACCTTCTCAAATGTGGTATAGAATGACTCCATATGGTGGGAATCCACATGCTGCGGCGTATAACTGGCCGTCTGCAGAAACTCCACCTTGATCTGCAGCGGCGTATTGGAAAGCTTGCGCAGCAGCTGCGTCTCCGTCACTTCCTTTGTCGGCATGAGATTGAGGATCAGCACATTCAACGGACGGATATCCTGGTGCATCGCCCGGTACTCCGTCATAACAAAAATATTCTCACTCTCTAAAATTGCGGTTGCCGGCAGTGAATCCGGAATCTTAATCGGCATAATGGATTTCCCCTTTCCATCATAAATTTCCCATATCCGTTTTGGCGGATATCAATATTTTATCTTTTGGACAGGTGTAAATCAACCATCATTTCCCGACATTTTGTCGTTTTTCCGACATCTGCCTCCTGTTTGTCCGGGAAGCGAAGTCCGCACCGGAACCCACGCCCTCCTTTTTCCGCAAATTCAGACGCCGTTTCGCCGGAACGTCCGCACGGTACTGACCGCCAGCGGGATCACCATGGCAAACCAGACCACCGGCTCTGACCAGATGATTCCCCAGTATCCCAGAACCGGAGCCAGGGCAAACGCGAAAATCACTTTTCCCACCAGCTCGATCAGGCTGGAGATCACCGGGATCTTCCGGTTGCCGAATCCCTGCATGGTATTGCGCAGCACGCAGACACAAAGGCATACGATCAGAAACAGTACGTTCAGCCGAATGTAGGTAACGCCCCAGTAAATCACTTCCGGATTGGAGGAGCTGGCGATAAAACGGATCAGATAGTTGGCCGTCAGGTAGATCAGGGCAATGGCGATCCCGCTCCAGCCCAGGCCGATCAGCAGCGCGGATTTTAACCCTGCCCGGATCCGATCCAGCCGCCCGGCGCCGTAATTCTGTCCGCTGAAGGTGGCCATTGCCGCCGACAGAACCATGGACGGCACCATAATGATCTCAAAGAGCTTCCGGGTGGCCGTATGCGCCACGATCACCGCCGTCCCCATCTGGTTGATGGCCGACTGAAGGGATACGGTACCAAAGCTCACCAGGCAGGACATCAGCGACATGGAAAGACCGCTTTTCACCAGTTCAGAGACCATTCCCCGCTCCAGCCGGAAATCCGAAGCTGAAACATGAAGAACCGGGAATTTTCGGCGGACACGGAGAAAGCAAAGCACCACGGAGAGAATCTGGGAGATCACCGTCGCCCAGGCCGCGCCCTCCACGCCCATGCCAAACCCGAGAATAAAACCATAGTCCAGCACCACATTGGTCAGCGCCGCGATAATAAGAAAGATCAGCGGCGTCACCGAATCCCCCAGCGCGCGCAGCGCGTTGGCAAACATATTATAGAGAACCGTGGCAAACAGTCCCACAATCAGGACGCTGATATAGCTCACGGACATTTCCATCTGTTCTTCCGGTACATGCAGCAGCCCTAAAACAGGACGCAAAAAGAGCATCAGCCCCACGATCACAACCGCAATAATAACCAGGCTGAGCAGAATATCCGCGGCAAAGGCCTTTTTCAGGTTTTTCTCATCCTTCCGCCCGAAATACATCGCTATGATAATCGCAAATCCCATGGTCAGCCCGTTGGCAAAGCCGTTGGTCAGATTGTAAAGCGTGGATACCGAGCCCACAGAGGCCAGCGCCAGCTCTCCCAGCGTGGCGCCTACCACCTTGGTATCCACCAGGCTGTAAAAAAGCTGTACCACCTGTCCGATCAGGATCGGTATGGAAAATGATAACAGCAGTTTCCAGGGCGTCCCTTCCGTCAATGTTTTTGTCTTCGCCATAACGATTTCCTCACTCCCCAAAAATACTTTTTGACACGTAAAAAGAATTCTCTGCCCAACACAGAAAATCCTCTCAGGAGACTATAGCGCGCCGAAACCATTTTGGCAAGATGTCTTTTTCATTTTTTTCCATATTTTTTTCTGATTTTCAGATTCTTTTCACTCATTTCCCCTGTTTCTCGTGTATAATAATGGCTGATCTTTTCCGGATACCGGAGTGTTTTCCGGAAAAGATCAGAAATTCCCGACAAAACGAAAACAAGGTGCAGCACATATGAGACAGAAAAAAATCAATCCGGAAATTATGTATGAAGACACAGAAATCATCGTCTGCGTCAAACCCGCAGGCGTCCCGGTACAGACCTCCAGGGCCGGGGAGACCGACCTGACCAGCGCCCTGAAAAACTACCGCGCCAAAAAGGGAGAGGAGCCCTATATCGGCCTGATTCACCGGCTGGATCAGCCTGTCCGGGGCATCATGGTCTTTGCCAAGACCAGGGAAGCCGCCGCGGCTCTTTCCAGGCAGGTCAGCCAGCGGCAGATCACCAAAGAATACCTGGCTGTGGTCTGCAGTCCCGCCGACCCGGAATCTTTGCCAGCCGCAGACCGCTCCCCAGCGGACACAAGCCCCACCGGCCCCCGGTTTTCCCGCCGGCTGCCGCCCTCCGGCCAGCTGCATGATTACCTGCTGCGGGATGGAAAAACCAACACCTCCCGTGTCGTCCCTGCCAAAACCCCGGGCGCCAGAGAAGCGCTTCTTTCCTACGAAGTGCTGCAGGCCTGCCCGGAAACCGGACACAGCCTGATAAAGATCCGGCTCCATACCGGACGCCACCATCAGATCCGTGTTCAGTTCGCCCATGCAGGCTTTCCTCTGTACGCAGACACAAAATACGGGCAGCCGCTGCCAAAAGGCGCTTACTGCCCGGTTGCCCTCTGTTCCTGCCGGATCGAATTCACCCATCCGGGAAACGGGAATAAAATGGAGTTTTCCCTGGGAGATGACTGCCTGAACGACCTCTTATCCCAGGCAGCGCCCCCTACAGTTTAAATCGGTATCCCACGCCCCAGATCGTCTCGATGTACTGGGGCTTTGCCGTGTCAAATTCAATCTTTTCACGGATCTTTTTGATATGTACCGTGACCGTTGCAATGTCCCCGATGGATTCCATATTCCAGATCCTGGAAAACAGCTCATCCTTGGAAAACACATGGTTCGGGTGCTCCGCCAGGAAGGTCAGCAAATCAAACTCCTTGGTGGTAAACTGCTTTTCCTCATTGTTGACCCACACACGGCGGGCGGTCTTGTCAATACGGATCCCGCGGATCTCGATCACATCGTTTTCCTGGACCGTCGTGCCGATCAGCCGCTCGTATCTGGCCAGGTGCGCTTTCACCCGCGCCACCAGCTCGCTGGGAGAAAATGGCTTCGTCACGTAGTCGTCCGCCCCCAGCCCCAGGCCGCGGATCTTATCGATATCATCCTTTTTCGCGGAAACCATCAGGATCGGCGTATTTTTCACCTCGCGGATCCTTTTGCAGATCTCAAAACCGTCCACCCCCGGGAGCATCAGATCCAGCACATACAGGTCAAACTCTTCATTCAGCGCCCGTTCCAGCCCGCGGCTGCCATCATGCTCGATCTCCACCTCAAAACCGCTCAGCTCCAGATAATCCTTTTCCAGGTCAGCAATCGCTTCCTCGTCTTCCACAATCAAAATCTTACTCATTTGGCACCTCCTGATATTTCCGGATCACGAAATACATGATCGTCCCCGTATTGGGCTTGCTGGTGGCCCAGATCTTGCCGCCATGATCCTCAATAATTTTTTTCACGATGGAAAGCCCGATCCCGCTGCCGCCGGTGGCGGAATTGCGGGACGCGTCTGTCCGGTAAAACCGGTCGAAAATATACGGCAGATCCCTGGCGGCAATTCCCCTGCCGTTGTCCTCGATCTCCACCTGGATAAAGTCGCCCACATCTTTGATACGGATATTGATCTGTCCCTTCCTGGTGTCCATATATTTCACCGCATTATGGATGATATTGTTGATCACCCGCATCAGCTGCTCCGGATCCGCAATAATGACCGTATCCTCATCGGCATAATTAAAATAGGAAAGGCCAATATTCCTGGTCTCCAGATCCAGCCCGATCTCATCCACGCAATCCCGGAAGTAGGCGGAAACATTGATCTTGTTAAAGTTATAGGGAATCCGGTTCGTATCGATCTGGGAATACAGCGTCAGTTCATTGATCAGATGATCCATCTCGTTGGCCTTATTGTAAATCGTCCGGCAGTACCGCTCCATCTTTTCCGGCGTGTCCGCCACACCGTCCAGAATCCCCTCCGAATAGCCCTTTACCGCCGTGATCGGCGTCTTCAGATCATGGGCAATATTGCTGATCAGCGCCTTATTTTCCTGTTCGGCGGCCATTTTTTCTTCTGTCGACTCCTTCAGCCGCTGCCGCATCTCCTCGAAATTGCGGCAAAGCTCCCCCATCTCATCCGCCTCGTCATAGTCGATGGTAAAATCCAGGTTGCCCTCCTTGATATTCTTCGTGGCTACCTGAAGCTTTTTTAACGGCGTCATCGTCCCCCGGTACAGCCAGATCGTCATCAGACCCGCTGTCAGCGCCAGGATCAATACCACCGCAATCCCCATCTCCACCAGCGTCTGGCGGATCTCCGGCAGGACGCTTTCGGAGGAAGTGATAATATAAATACTCCCCTCGCTGTTGTCGCTGCAGACAAAATCCACCTGTTTTAACAGCGACTGGGTCTCCCCGTCTATATAATATCCTGCGGACACATTTCCGTAAGATTCCGCGTCCCCGTAAGGAGGCAGCTCCTGTTCCCACTGCTCATCATCCAGGATACTTTCACCCTGATAGCCATTGTAGACCACCTCGCCGTCTTTGCAGAAAATCAGGAAAGAACTTTTTTCCCGGAGCTTTCCGTTGGCCTGCCGCAGATACTCTTCACTCTGCAGTCGCTCAGGGTCTGACTTGGACAGTTCAAAGATCTCTTCATAATCATTCTGCGTGTAGCGGTTCATCAGCTGCAGGGAATTGGCCAAAAAGCCGCCCGTATCCCCCTCCAGGCCATAGGTCTGCCGGACTTCATGGGTCTGGATCTTGTAAAATCCCCACAATACCGCTCCGGTCAGCCCGATAGGCAGCAGGATGATAACACAAAACGCGACGATCAGTCTTGTTTTCAGTTTCATACCGTTTCCCTTACTTTCATTCCATATACGTCCCAGTATATCACAGATCAACAAAAAATGGAGCCGGATGGCTCCATTTTATAAAACTTTTATACAATTCTCCGGGACTTTCCGCGCTCCCTGACACACATCAACGGCTGAAATTACAGATACTTTTTCAGCACGTCAACCTTATCCAGCGCCTCCCAGGGAAGCTCTACATCAGTACGTCCGAAATGGCCATATGCGGCAGTCGGCTTGTAGATCGGTCTTCTCAGGTCAAGCATTTTGATGATGCCGGCCGGACGCAGGTCAAAGTTCTCGCGTACGATCTCCACGATCTTCTCATCCGAAAGCTTTCCGGTACCGAAGGTATCTACCATGATGGAGGTAGGCTGAGCTACGCCGATGGCGTAAGACAGCTGGATCTCACACTTCTCTGCCAGACCTGCGGCAACGATATTTTTCGCAACATAGCGGGCTGCGTATGCGGCAGAACGGTCTACCTTTGTGCAGTCCTTGCCGGAGAATGCGCCGCCGCCGTGACGGGCCATTCCGCCGTATGTATCAACGATGATCTTCCGTCCGGTAAGTCCGGCGTCGCCGTGAGGTCCGCCGATGACGAAACGTCCTGTGGGGTTGATGAAGAACTTGGTGTTCTCATCGATCAGCTCCTGGGGAAGCACCTCGTCGAAGACATATTTCTTAATATCCTCATGGATCTGCTCCTGGGTCACATCCTCATCATGCTGTGTGGATAATACCACAGCCTCCAGTCTCTTCGGATGTCCGGCCTCATCATACTCTACGGAAACCTGGGTCTTTCCGTCCGGTCTCAAGTAGCTTAAAGTACCGTCCTTGCGAACCTTGGTCAGCTGCAGAGCCATTTTATGTGCCAGCGCGATGGGGTAAGGCATATATTCGGGAGTCTCATTGGTGGCATAACCAAACATCATACCCTGGTCGCCGGCTCCGGTATCCAGATCATCCTCCAAGGAGCCCTCTTTTGCCTCCAGCGCTTTGTCAACACCCATAGCGATATCAGCGGACTGCTGATCCAGCGCTACCATAACCGCGCAGGTATTTCCGTCAAAACCGGTCTTCGCGTCATTATATCCAATCTCATTTACTGTCTGGCGCACAATCGCCGGGATGTCAAGCTGTGCCTTGGTGGTAATCTCGCCGGTTACAAGAATAAAACCGGTGCAGGCTGCAGTCTCGCAGGCAACACGGCTCATGGGATCCTGTGCCATGCAGGCATCCAGGATAGCATCAGAAACAGCATCGCAGACTTTGTCGGGATGTCCTTCTGTCACTGACTCAGAAGTAAATAATAATTTCTCCATCATATTAATGTTCCTCCATCCTTCGTTCTCTTTCCTATGTCGATAATCCTGTAAAAACACAGGGATTCTTTCATATCACAGGTAATATACAACCTGCCCTGACAAAAGTCAACCATCAAAAAAACGACAATGTGTCGGATATTTCACAAATGTCGTCTTTATAGTTGTTTAAAACCTCCGGATGGGCTCCGGAGGTTCTGTATGGCTGCTTATGAAATCTTTAATTTAAACTTCTGAATTTCCTTTTCCGAACTGACCTTCTGGATCTGTCCACCCAACTTGCGCAGCTTTTCATCAAAGGCCTCATAGCCCCGCTCAATATAATAAATGTCATCTACTGTGGTAATTCCCTCTGCCGCAAGGCCCGCGATCACCAGCGCCGCGCCCGCTCTCAGATCCGGTGCGCTGACTCTGGCTCCGGTGTAACGGTCCACCCCGTAAATAATGGCAATATTGCCTTCCACCTTGATATTCGCGCCCATCTTCGCCAGCTCATCCACATATTTGAAACGGTTTTCAAAAATACTCTCCGTGATGGTGCTGGTGCCGGAAGAAAGTCCTAAAACAATTCCCATCTGAGGCTGCATGTCTGTCGGGAAACCGGGATAGGGAAGTGTGGTTACCTGAGTGTGGTGAAGAGGGTGACAGGCCATCACACGAACTGCGTCATCAAACTCTTCCACACGGCATCCAACCTCCAGAAGCTTCGCCGTTGTCGCCTCCAGATGCTTCGGAATTACATTTTTAACGGTCACATCGCCGCCGGTAGCCGCAGCTGCAAACATAAATGTTCCAGCCTCGATCTGATCCGGAATAATCGAATATTCTGCCTTATGTAGCCTCTCCACGCCGGAAATCCGGATCACATCCGTACCCGCTCCGCGGATGCTGGCGCCCATACAGTTCAAAAAGTTTGCCACATCCACCACATGCGGCTCCTTGGCCGCGTTCTCGATCGTCGTCCTGCCCTTGGCCAGGGAAGCCGCCATCATAATGTTGATGGTCGCGCCCACAGATACCTTATCCAGGTAAATATGGGTGCCGTGCAGATCCTTCGCGCTGGCAGCCACCATACCATGGCGGATCTCCACCTCCGCGCCCAACGCGCGGAATCCCTTCAGGTGAAGGTCGATGGGCCTGCTGCCGATAGCGCAGCCGCCGGGAAGCGCCACCTCCGCATTCTTATATTTTCCCAAAAGCGCGCCTAACAGATAGTAGGACGCACGGATCTTTCGGATATATTCATTATCCACCGTAAAACCATGGATCAGAGCCCCGTTGATCTTAACCGTATGGACATCTACACGCTCTACATGAGCCCCTATATTTTCAATTGCCTGCAGCATAACATTAATGTCACGGACATTCGGCAAATTTTCTATGGTAATCGTCTCATCCGCCATCACAGCCGCCGCCAAAATCGCCAGCGCGGCATTTTTCGCGCCGCCGATCTCAACCTCACCGCAAAGCGGGGTACCGCCTTTGATTACATATTGATCCATCTCGCACCTCTATGTTCTTTATTCAAATACGATATTCTATCCATCTCCCGGAAAAATGTCAAGCACATTCCTGTAAAGAAACTGTTACGTTTTATTACGGTATGATGCTCCTGCCATTTCTGCCGTCCCAAAACCGCCCATTCTTTTCTATCAGGTATAGCATATCATATGCAGGCAGAAATGAAAAGTTAATCCTTATTCTTCCTCTGTGCCGCCGTCCGATTCCTGCCCGGCATTGTTTACCGTCGTAAATACATCTGTAAAATGCACTTTAGCCCAGACGTCCTCATCCAGTTCAAATCCGGACTCCTCCTTCCAGGCCTCCGTCACCTCTGCAAACTTTTCGTCCTGGCGGTCTGAGAGGATCTCTTCCCGGGCCTCTGCCGCCGCTTCCTCGTCATTCTCGCTGTCCAGGCGGATAATGTAATAACAGCCGTCTGCCTCGATGGCGTCTGAAACCTGTCCCTCTGTCATGGAATCCGCCGCCGCGATCACTTCCTCCGAAAAGCCTCCGTCTGCCTCTGCAGCCTCATCCTTTCCGTAGGAATAGCTGGAAACATTGTAGGAATATGCCTCCGCAGCCGCGTCAAAATCACTCTTTGCCATCTCCGCAATGGACGGAACGCTCTCGCGGATCGCGTCCGCCTCTTCTTCTGTGTAGGATACATAGCTGCCGGTCTCATCCGTATAGCCACCCAGGTCAATCTGGATGTAGCTGAACGTCCGGCGGGCGCATTCCTCCTCCGAAATATTGCTGTCCGCAGTGGCCCCGATCGCTTCTGTCATTTTGCGGCTGACCGTCTCATAGTAGAGCAGATCCGCCACATACTCCTCCGTAGCTCCCAGCGCCTTTACCGCCTCATCGGAATTATCCTCCATAAACTTTGCCGCGGCCTCATCCATCGCAGCCTGCTCTTCCTCTGTGATCTCCACGCCGTATTCTGACATATGCTGTTCTAAAAGCAGGTCTGTCTCAATCTCCTCCATCACAGCATCCTTGACAGATTCCTCCAGCGTCCGGCCGTCTTCATCCGCGTAATCTTCGTTCGTCCAGTACCCCTCGCCATAATAGGAAGCAAACATATTATCATAGGTCACCTGGTTGTAACGCGCCGCGAAATAGGCGTAACCGAGAGAAATCTCCTGATCGCCCATCGTCGCCACAATCTCATCTTTATTGATCTGGCTGCCGCATCCCCCCAGCATCAGAGAGGAGGCCAGCGCTCCGGCCAGAAAAACCGCTGCCGCTTTCTTTATTTTCATGATATCCTCCAGTAAAAACGTATTTCACATGATCTGTTCAATTATAACGTGTTTTCCCATGTGCCGCAAGGCTTTCCTGGAACCACTGTAAAATTTCCGTCAAAAAAAGACCTCCGGCCCACATGCCGGAAGTCTTTTTTTCTATGTAACAGGATCCCGTCCCTGCCCGGAGACAGGCCGCGGATCTTAATCCTCGGTATTCTTTCCGATGCAGTCACTCTTCAATACGAAGGACAGAACCGTCGCGATCAGAGAAAGTACCGTACAGATGATAAACGCATTCCGGAAACCGCCGTTTACATCTGCGCCTGCCGCAGCCAGCATCATGGGCACGATCAGGAATGCGCAGGAACGGATACCAATGACCAGAGGCATGATGATCTTGTTCGCCTGGGCGAAATCATATCTGCCGAATACCTGGATGATCGCGGAGGGCATCAGGTTCATCATGCCGCCCAGCAGCACCGCGTAGAATACGACGGAAATCACGGAGATCGGAACATTCACAATACCGGATCCCAGTGCGGAAACCACTAACATCAGCGTCCACAGCACACAGAAGATCCGCACGGTCTTCATGGTACCGATGGCCTGGTCAACAAATCCCCAGAACACGCTGGCCGGGATACCGATGATGGACGCGATGGTCAGCCAGAGGATGGCCATGTTCTGATCCAGACCTACCGCTGTCAGCCTGGGAACCATCTGGGAAATAACTGCCACCAGTCCCAGAGCCACAAATCCGAAAATCAGAGCCAGGAACCACATTTCTTTTGTCTTAAACAGTCTGCCCAGTGTAAATTCACTCTTATAATTATGGATCAGTTCCATATTTTTCTGTTTTTCTTCCTCAGAAAGAGGCTCATTATCCGGGTATGCGCCCGCTTCTTCCGGATATGCCTTGAACCAGACCAGCATTACCACGATCATAATCACAAAGATGACCGCCATCAGATAAAACGGTGCGCTGATCCCGTGCTTCCCGAACATTCTCTGGAAAACTGCTACCATGATCGCGGAGGACAGGCAGGTACCTACCGTTGCCCAGCCCAGGGCGATTCCTTTTTTCCGCGGGAACCAGTTACTCATGATCTGCTGTGTGGAAACCAGATTCAGTGAGTTGGAAACCGCAGTGGCAGCCACCACAGACGCGCCGTACATCACGAAAGAACTGGAACGTCCGTACAGAATCCATACAACCGCAAAAATCGCGAAAAAGATAATGGTGGGAATTTTAACGCCCCATTTGGCGATGATCATTCCCAGAATCCAGGATACCGCGATACCGGCAAACCCGCCGATTGCGGAAAACATCAGCATCTGGTTGGAATCCCATCCAAACGCCTGCGCAAAAGCAGTTACAGATACGTTCAGCGTATCCGGCGCTGTACAGGTAAACATGTAAATAAACAATGTAAACAGGATTACCATCCAGCCCTTAAATCCAAAATTTGACTTCATAAACTACTCTCCTCTCTTTCTGTCAAATAAATCTGTGAAAATTTCTCCAGACTATTATAATACTTTGACAAAAATTCGGTGACTCATATGCAGAGAACCGGCACAGCCTTTTCGCTGTGCCGGTTCTTTTTGTTCACTTCGGTCTGTGATTTACATTTTCAAACATCCGGCTGATGTTCTGCGCCTTCGTCGCATATTTTTCATCCCGCCAGGCTATGGACACCTCCGGGTTTCCCTCCTCCTTTGCCAGCGGATAACAGGCCAGCTTTCCCGCCAGGGATTCAAACATGCT
Source organism: uncultured Lachnospiraceae bacterium (assembly GCA_944380065.1). Taxonomy (GTDB): domain Bacteria; phylum Bacillota; class Clostridia; order Lachnospirales; family Lachnospiraceae; genus Eubacterium_I. Next base: position 3,067 of record CALWGM010000131.1, on the reverse strand, counting down.
GCTGTAAGAAATGGTCACGCACTTTCCTGTCAGCAGCGCCACCCCCAGATTCTGCCGGGAGCTGTACTCCTGCAGCTGGACACGGTTTTCCAGTCCGTTCTTTTTCAGGAACTCCAGGGTTCTTTCCTTATTATCCAGGGAAGCCTCATCTGACAGGATCCCGATGGTCTGGCCGTACAGATCTTCCCATGTGTGATTCTTCTTTTTCACCAGGGGATGCGAAAGGGCACAGTATATCCCGGTGCTGGCGGCTGTATTGTCCAGTCTGCGGCAATAAATGCCGGAAACCTTTTCCAGTTCCGCCGTATACACGATAATCATCTGCAGCCGGTCTGTTTCCAGGCCGTGGAGCAGCTGCTTCATGGACAGAACCTCATATTCCATTTCCAGATCCCGATACCGGCGTTCAAACCTCATCAGCGACTCCACTAATTCATCGATATAGATCCCGAAATTATCCAGAATGCCGATCCGCAGCTTTTTCTGCTGCCCATAATAAAGATCCTTCGCCTGGTCAATGGACGTCCGGTACAGCCGCAGCAGTTCGCCCCAGTTCTGGAACAGACACTCTCCTGCTCTGGTCAGGACAGCGCCTGTATTTTTTCTCTCAAACAGGGGAAATCCCAGCTCTGTCTCCAGCGCCCGGATATGACGGCTCATGGTCTGCTGGCTGATATACAAGTTTTCGCCCGCTTTTGTAAAGCTGCCGCAGCGCGCGGCCTCCACAAAGCATTCCATCTGCATGATCGTCATGTCGTCAGCTCCTTTTTTCCGAAATCATCTGTCTGTCATGCCAGACACAATCCGTTTTCAGAAGAATTTCTTTCTGTCTCCTGCCGCAAGCGCCGCAGCCAGCGCGCCGGCCGCCAGTCTCTTTCCTCTTCTCATAAACATATCCTCCTGATTTTTTCAACACAGACCGTTTCCGTCTGTATGATCCTGCCCCCTCCTGCCAGTCCCACGGTTCACCGCAGGTGTAACAGGTATAACCCGCGCAGGACAAAATACCCTGCCAGGTGTCCACAGTATACCACACTGCCAAAGCGGGCAGAAGCTGTTTTTTTATAAAAACATCTCATTCTTTCCCCGCACATCCTTCAGGACGCCCAGCTTCTGATCCATCTGTTCCTGCAGGGGCGGCGGCAGGATCCTCGCCTTTTCCGGACAGGCCGCCGTACAGGCCATACACAGGATGCAGGTATCCGCATCCGTCGCCACCCCTCCGTTTTCCAGACGGATCGCCTGCGCCGGACAGACCGCCGCGCATGTCCCGCACAGACGGCAGGCCGGAAGCGAAACCGGCGTCACTGACATGGAAAAATCCGCTTTATATGGCCGGTTTCCCGGAACAACAGGCTGATCCGCTGATCCCTGCTCCAATTTCTGCAGGATCTGCCCTGCAAACTGCCGGAGTTCGACGGCGTCCTCCTCATCCGGCCGCCCCGCAGCCACTTCCGGCACCATGGAATGCTGCGCCACCGGCGCAGCGGAAGCCACAATCCGAAAGCCTGCCCCAGAAATGATATCATTCAGTTCCAGCAGGGCGTCCTCATACGCCCGGTTTCCGTAAACCGCCAGCGTCACCGCTTTCGTGCCGTTTCCCTGTAACTTCTCCAGTCTTTCGGCTGTCAGGGACGGCAGTCGCCCGCCAAAAACAGGCGCGGCGATCACCGCCAACTCTGCCGGATCTCCCGCCGGCAGCTCCGGCAGTTCCGGTTTCCCCAGATCCACCGGATTCACATGCTCTGCCAGCGCCTCAGCCACAAGCAATCCTGCTTTTTTTGTCCCTCCCGTAGGGCTGAAATAATAAAAGTCCACACTCTGCAGCATAAAAGTTCCTCCTCCGTTCCAAAAAGCTTTCCAAATTCATAAAAAAATGCTGTACTTCACACAGGAACATTATATAATAGAAGTCACCTGATTTGAATGAAAATTTCCAATAGAAAGAAGGAGATGAACCATACCTGATGGATACCAAGCTTTTCACGTTACATTCCTACATAGAAAACGGAACTTTAAATGAAGAAGACCTGCAGAAATTAGAGGAGGCCGCCGCCGTGCTCCGGGAAGGCGGACTGGTGGCATTTCCCACCGAGACAGTCTACGGTCTGGGAGGCAACGCCCTTTTAAAGGACGCATCCAAAAAGATCTACGCCGCCAAGGGACGCCCCTCGGATAATCCGCTGATCGTCCATATCTCGGATCTGTCTCAACTGGAACAGGTGGCTGCCCGCATCCCCCGGGAGGCGCGCCGGATGGCCGAAGCCTACTGGCCAGGCCCCCTGACCATGATCTTTCCCAAGGCGGACTGTATTCCGGCAGAGACCACCGGCGGGCTTGACACCGTGGCCGTCCGTTTCCCCAGCCATCCGGTGGCTATGGAGCTGATCCGGCGGGCAGGAGTGCCTGTGGCCGCCCCCAGCGCAAACCGTTCCGGCCGCCCCAGCACCACCACGGCCCGGCACTGTGTGGAAGACCTGACGGGCAGGGTAGATCTGATCGTAGACGGAGGCAGCTGTCCCATCGGCCTGGAATCCACCATCCTCGATATGAGCGGCGACCGCCCCCGGCTGCTGCGTCCCGGAGCCATCACCCGGGAGATGATCGCCGAAACCCTCGGCAGCCTTCCGGAGGAGGATGTGGCCTTAAAAGGACCCCTGGCTCCCGGCGTCAGGCCCAAAGCCCCCGGCATGAAATACCGCCACTACGCCCCCCAGGCTCCCATGATCATTGTCACGGATCAGTCCGGAAGCGGCAAAACCGCCGACACAATCCTGCAGATGATCCGCGAAAAGGAACAGGAACAGCCCCACATCCGGATCGCCGTCATCTGCACCGAAGAGTGCCGCCGGGAACTTCTGCAAAAGGGGTTTCCCGCAGAAAACTATATCCTGAAAACCTTCGGCTCCAGAAGCCGGAAAACCTCCATCGCCCACAACCTGTTTGAGCTGCTGCGGGAGATGGACGAGGAGCAGGCCGGATTCATCATCACCGAGGGCTGCTCCGAGGAGGATCTGGGACAGGCTGTCATGAACCGCATGAAAAAAGCAGCGGCCTGGCAGGTGCT
>CALWGM010000130.1 GCA_944380065.1 uncultured Lachnospiraceae bacterium | reverse complement strand
TCAGGTCGATGTCGTTGATGTCAAGGCCTGCGATCTTTAATGCTTTTCTGGTAGCCGGAACAGGTCCGATACCCATGATCTTCGGATCGCATCCTGCAAGAGCGCCTGCAACGAAGGTAGCCATAGGTTTGATACCTAACTCCTCAGCCTTCTCTGCACTCATAACAACAACTGCTGCAGCGCCGTCGTTGATACCGGAAGCGTTACCAGCTGTCACAAGGCCGCCCTCTTTGCCGGAGCAGCATCTTAATTTTGCCAGAGTCTCAGGTGTGGTGCCCGGACGCGGACCCTCATCCTTTGTGATCATAACGGTCTCTTTTTTCACTTTCACCGGAACCGGAACGATCTCAGCGTCAAAGGAGCCATTCTCCTGAGCTGCTACTGCTTTCTGCTGGGAAGCAGCTGCAAATGCATCCAGCTCTTCACGGGTCAGTCCCCACTGATCGCAGATGTTCTCTGCTGTGATCATCATGTGGTAGTTATTGAATGCATCCCATAATGCATCGTTAATCATACAGTCAACCAGTGTACCATTGTTCATTCTGTAACCGTAACGGGCTTTCTTTAATGCGAAAGGAGCCATGGACATATTCTCCATACCGCCTGCCACAACGATGTCAGCCTGTCCGGCCATGATCATGTTGGCAGCCTCATTTACACACTTCAGACCGGAACCGCAAACTACGTTCAGCGTAAATGCCGGAACCTCGTTGGGAATACCTGCCTTGATGGAAGCCTGACGGGCAACGTTCTGTCCAAGGGATGCCTGGATAACACAACCCATCATAACTTCGTCAACCTGTTCAGGCTTGATGCCTGCCCTGTTGATCGCCTCTTTGATCACGATAGAACCTAACTCAACAGCCGGAGTATTACCGAACTGTCCGCCCATTTTGCCGATTGCCGTACGGCAAGCACTTGCGATTACGACTTTCTTTGCCATTTTTTTCTCTCCTTTTTGACTTTTGAAATATATCACAATGCTATCCAGAACCTGTGAATAACACCAGACAGGAACATTTTAGCACCTTTCCTGCCGTTTTGCAATGGTTCCACACGTGATTTTGAATAAAAAAGCAGAGAAAAAAATGTCGATTTTGTCAGAGTTTTAACAAACCTATCGTTATTTTTTTAACAATAACCTCTTGAAAAAGAGGGTGGCTTTCTCCAACAGTCTCCACCCGTGCAAATAGCTTAAACATAAACTCCATATTTAGTTTGTTAAAATGTTAGCATACGTTTCCAAAAGATGCAACCAAAATTTCTGATATTTATGATTTTTTTACATTTTCTTTTTACATGTTCCGCTGCCGACCGTCCAGCTCCTGTTCCCGGAAGAGGGCGCTGACCGCGGCCTGATAATCCGATGCCCTCCGGGATTTCCGGATCTGCTTCGCGTACTTTTCATAGTGCGTAAACCGGGGCGCCATATAAAACCACAGTTCCTTCATTTTGTATAAAACGTTTGTCTCCCCGGACAAAGCCCCGCTGTAATCGGCAAACAGTTTATCGTGAAATTCCCGCAGCTTCTTTTTATCCGGTTCTTCGCTCCCGCGGATCTCCCCGAACAGGGCGGGATCCGCCAGCACGCCCCGTCCCAGCATTACCGCGCAAAGCCGGGAGACCTGTCCCGGCGCCCGGCCGCCCTCCGCGGACAGCCCCTGCACATCTGCCGGGATCTCCGGACTGCCGGCCAGGATCTCCTCCAGCCGCCGTTTATAATCTCCCACCGTGAAAATGTCCCCATTGTATACTAAGGGAAGCCCTGCCCGCTCCATGGCCGTCTGAAAAGCCTCCATGCGCGGGCTGCCGCTGTAATAATCGGCCTGTACCCGCGGATGAATGGTCAGCTCTTCTATGGGATACTTTCGGAAAATGTCCAGAAGCGCGTCAAACTCTTCCGGCTGCTCCATGCCGATCCGCGTTTTAACCGAAATCTTCACCCGGGTTTTTTCAAAAATCTGCCCCAAAAATACATCCAGCTGTCCCGGCGCCGCCAGGAAACCAGCGCCGCGGCATTTGGTAACCACAGTCTTCGAGGGGCAGCCCAGGTTCAGGTTCACCTCCGCGTATCCCATCCGCGCCAGTTCTTCCGCCGTCTGGCAGAACGCCTCCGCGTCATTGGTCAGGATCTGGGGAACCAGATAAACGGATTCATTATTCTCCGGACAGACATCCCTGTATTCTTTTTTCCGTATTCTTCTCTCCTTCGCAGGAGAAATAAACGGCGAGAAATATTTATCCGCTTTCGTAAAAAACTCAGCCTGAGCATTGCGGTAAATGTATCCGCCGATCCCCTCCATGGGTGCAAAATATAAATTCATAATTTCCCGGATCAGAGCATCCCTTTCGCCTTTCTTTCCTCCATGTTCATTATAAATTCCCTCCCGATTTCATGATTTTCAAACCCGGGCCGTACATTTCATAAAATCCGAAATCATCCGTCCGGCCCCGTTCTGTCTACATTCTACCTATTTTTCTCCGGGTTTTCAAGAAGAACCCGCTCTCACAAAACGGGGAGGAACAGGATTATATCCCGTTCCTCCCTGAAAAGGTTCTGATTACACATCAATTGTTCCTTTTTTCTGAACAGTTTTTTTACATTTTACGCCTTTTCATGCGCAGGCCTGCATAAACTGCCGCGCACCCTGCGATCGCAGCGCAGACAATCGGCAGCGCCACATTGGCGGAATCTCCGGTTTTTGCCGGTTTGCCTTTTTCAATATTCTGCTCATTTCCTGTCGGCTGTTCCGGATTCTGAGCGGGATCTTCTGCGGTTCCCGGGTCTTCCGGAATCACAGGATCTTCCGTATCCACAACAACCTTGTAGGAAACGCCGTTCAGTGAATCAGCCATAAATTCTTCCACAGCCGCCACATCGTATCCGCCGGTATGAGGCGTATTCCACTGGAATGCGAAATCAACAGTATCGATGTTCTGATCATTCAAAAGAGAGTAATACAGAAGCGTCTGATTGGCGAATCCTGTATCACGGTCAATACTGCCGTGGCGTACCCACCAGTATGCCGCGCTGTCGCCGTCTTCTTCATCGTTCAGATATGCAATAGAATCCAGCATTCTGGACTGCTGCGTCAGCAGACTGCCGTTCTGATTCCAGTAATTCTCCCAGGAACCGTAGGACTGAATCAATCCGCTGGTATCAATATCTGCTACAGCCTTCTGAAGATATCCGATCTCCTCACCCGGATTTCCGAATAGATTATTTTCATTGAATCCCACATCGTTGGAAGTTCCGCTGTTCGTAAATGCCGGAGCCGGCTTCAGAACCTGACCCAGAGCAACATAATACAGATATCCTTCCATATCGAACTCTGTAATCACGCCGTCTTCGATGGTGAACCAGTCTGTCTTCCAGCTGTCGTCTTCCGCTGCATTATTCTGATATCCGCTGTCCGCCATGCGCTCTTTGATCGTGTTTACAAATGTTTCCTCTCCCAGTTCATCCAGCGCATCCTGCAGGCATTTCAGCATCAGTTTTTCCATACCGTCATACAGAGTTCCGGAAGCCTGTCCATCCTCAAAGACGGCTGTCAGGTCTTTCCCCACACCGTTTTTCAAGCCGTAATTATTTACATAATCTGCCCAGTCTGCGGCAAGAACCGGCGAAAGAGCCATCGTCGTATCATTGAGAGAAAGATTGCCGGGCTCAGTATATCCATCTGCAATCATAGTCGCTCTTACTGACGAATATGTAAAATCATAGGAACCGTCCGCATGTCCGAGATCTGTAATCGGACAGTATGCAATTACTCCATATACATCATCCTTTAATGTGCTTGTGGCAGCATCTGTCATTCCCGCTGCTCCGATGGTATACAGTTCATCATAAAAATCACTGCTGTTCCCATTGGCTCCGATTGCCGCAGACAGCGCGCCGCCTCCGCTGGTGCCGGTAATGAAGATCTTATCTGTATCGCCCACAATGCCGTCATTATGACGCAGATAACGGATCACAGCCTTGGCATCCGCTACGGTCACCGGGGAATGATTATAATTGCCCTGGCTGTCCTGGGAGCCTCTGGAACGCAGACCGGCCGTAACCACCACATATCCGTTCTTCAGCGCCATTGCCGCCATATTTCCATCTGCATACGGATCAATGTCTGTGGCTGAAGGATCAATTCCCCGGATCAGCTCCGGACTGTATGTATTCATCCTCCAGCCGCCGTTATTTACCATGTAAAGAATCGGGCTTTCCGCCGTAGCATTCTCCGGAACCCATACATTTACCTTTGCATTTTCATACAGCTCATCGGTCAGATCGCCGGTATCTTTCAGGTAGTAATCCACATACTGTGTTACATTGAGCTTTTCCCCTGCAATCGTGTAAGTGGTATTGATCTGGTTCGCATCACGGATACTCCAGTCATCCTTCTCCGGCAGGGGCGTGCCTGCATCTGCCAGCGCGTCCGCCATAAACGCGGATGCCTCCGCGATATCATAAGATCCCTCATGTCCCCGGTTCCATGCAAACGCGAAGTCAACATTCTTAATGGAACTGTCGCTCTTCATCGCGCAGTAAAGAAGAGTCTGGTTCGCGCAGCTCGTATCCCGGTCATTGCTGCCGTGGCGCACATACCAGTAGGGTGCAGATGTTCCGTCATCTGACACAAGGTAATGGATGGAATCCACCATGTTCGCCTGACCGGTAAGAAGTTCTCCGTTCTGTGCCCAGTAATTTTCAAAGCTGCCGTATGTTTCTTTCAGAGAAGAATCCTCCGGCTGAAGGTCATAGACGATGCTGGTCAGGAAACCATATTTCTCATCCGGCTGTCCGAAGAGATTGTTCTCGTTTCTGGCTTCTTCCGGTGTTCCCTGATTCGTAAAGGCAGGCGCGTTTTTCAGATTCTGACCCAGGGCAACATAATACAGATATCCGTCCATGTCAATATCCGCAATTTTTGTTCCGTCATCACTGAAGGTAACCCAGTCTGTCTGCCAGCCTTCCTTCGGAGTTCCGCCCTGATATTCAGCTGCGGGCGTGCGGGTTTTCAGAGTCTCCAGAAATGCGTCCTTCCCCAGTTCATCCAGAGCTCCCTGGTAGCATTCCATGATCAGGGATTTCATGGTATCATACAGCGTTCCCGATGCAGTCAGATTTTCTTTGTCAAAAGATGCATCCACACCTTCGATACCCAGGCCGTTCACATAATCCGCCCAGTACGCTGCCAGCTCCGGAGATACTTTCATGGTGGAATCACTCAAAGAATAACCTTCCGTCTGTGCCGTATAATCGCTGTCCCTGAGGTCCTGTCTTGCCCCGGCATACGCAAATTCATAGGAACCGTCCGCATGCCCCAGATCTGTAATCGGGCAGTATGCCACCACGCCGAACACATCATCATTGATCGTACTCTCTGTCTCACTGCTCATCCCGGCCGCGCCGATCTTATACAGCTCCTCATAGAAATCACTGCTGTTTCCATCTGCGCCAATGGCCGCTGACAGGGCTCCGCCGCCGCTGGTTCCGGAAATAAAGATCCGGTCGGTGTCTCCTACGATGCCGTCGTTATGACGAAGATAACGGATCACTGCCTTGGCGTCCGCTACGGTAACCGGTGAATGGTTGATGGTCTCTTCGTCCATACGCGTCCGCAGCCCTGCCATTACGACTACGTATCCCTCTTTCAGAGCCAGAGCCGCCTGGCTGGCTTTTCCATCCTCAGAGGTTGAGTAGGAACCGCCGTCATCTAGGATAATCTCATAGGAATTTGCCAGCCAGCCACTGTTATTCACCATATAGAAAATGGGGCTGTTCTCATCTGCTCCGTTGGGGACAATGACAGCAACTTTTGCATTTTCATACTGCGCATTGGTGAGAGAAGTATTATCTTTATCCAGATAATAATCCTCATACACTCTGGCATACAGGCTTTTTCCATCCACAGTATACGTGACATTCGATACAGCTGCATCCGCAATACTCCATGGATCATCCGGCGTCAGTTCTGCCGCTGCAGCCGGCACACAGGACAATGCCATCAGCGCCGTCATGGTCAGTGACAAAATCCGCTTTCCCACTATCTTCTTTTTCATATTTTTTGTTCCCCCTTCTGAATTTTATATAAAGATGGACCCGGTTCTGTATTATTATGCGGCAGCTGCCCTTCAGGCAGCTGTCGCCTCTCCCTCCTTCCACTTTTTTTAACCGTCCATTTTTATCCGCTTCATGTTCTCCCCGGCACTTTTTGTTTCTCCCGGTATTTTTCACAAATCTCGCCTGTATTTAATCTTAAAGCTGTGTAGCACTTATACAGCAACTGACAGAAATACCAAAGTTTTTTGTGTTATTTTGTATATTTGTTTGGTAATTTTATCCTGTTAAATGGTCTATTTGTACAAAATTCTATTGTCGTTTTTGGTAAGATTTTCTTCACTTGCTGTCCCTGAAACAGCGCACAGTGTCTGTTCCGTAGCCCCTGTGCAAGAAAAAACAGCCTCGGTCCGACTTCAATCATCCTGAAATCAGACCGGGACTGCTCCTGTTTTTTTATATATACCCGTCTTCTACTCCCGCCGCAATGCATCAATTGGCTTTAAGTTGGCCGCTTTACAGGAAGGCAGAAGTCCGAACAAAATACCGATGACCATGGAAAAAACTACCGCAATTACCGCTGCCGGTATACTGACTGCCGCCGGTGTACCTCCAATTTTTGAAATAATCTTTGCAAGGATAATGCCGGCTGCCACACCAATCGCGCCCCCCAGACTGGTAAGAACCGCGGCCTCTGTAAGGAACTGCGCCAGAATGTGACTTTTTTTTG
>CALWGM010000129.1 GCA_944380065.1 uncultured Lachnospiraceae bacterium | reverse complement strand
TTTTTTTCATTTTCCGGGCATTTTGCCCGGAAAACAGGGAATCCCTAAAAAAGAGAGGAAGATGATGATGAAGACTGTTCATAGGAATGAAGCTGCAGCCAGCCCCCAGGGACTTTATGATCCTAAGTTTGAGCATGATAACTGCGGAATCGGGGCGGTTGCTAATATCAAAGGGATCAGGAGCCACCAGACGGTGGAAAATGCCCTGAAAATTGTGGAAAACCTGAAACACCGGGCGGGGAAAGACGCAGATGGAAAGACCGGGGACGGCGTGGGCATTCTGCTGCAGATCTCCCATAAATTTTTCTCCAAAGCAATGCGTGCGCAGGGCGTGGAGCTGGGCGGAGAGAGAGATTACGGAATCGGCATGTTTTTCTTCCCCCAGGATGAACTGAAACGGAACCAGGCCCGGAAAATGTTTGAGGTGATCCTGGAACGTGAGGGAATGGAACTGTTAGCATGGCGGGAAGTGCCGATCCATCCGGAAGTGATCGGCCAGAAGGCGCTGGATTGCATGCCCTGTATTATGCAGGCGTTTATCCGGCGGCCGGAAGATGTGGAAAAAGGGCTGGATTTTGACCGCAGGCTGTATGTGGCGCGCCGGGTGTTTGAGCAGTCCAATGAAAATTCTTATGTGGTATCCCTCTCCAGCCGGACGATTGTTTATAAAGGAATGTTCCTGGTCAATGAACTGCGGATGTTTTTTGATGACCTGCAGGATGGGGACTACGAGTCGGCGATCGCCATGGTGCATTCCCGCTTCTCCACCAATACCAATCCCAGCTGGGAGCGGGCGCATCCGAACCGGCTGATTGTGCACAATGGTGAGATCAATACGATCCGGGGAAATTCGGATAAGATGCTGGCCCGGGAGGAGACGATGGAATCGGAGCATCTGGAGGGAGAACTCTCCAAAATCCTTCCGGTGGTGAATGTACAGGGATCGGATTCCGCCATGCTGGACAATACCCTCGAGTTTCTGGTGATGAGCGGTATGGATCTGCCGCTGGCCGTGATGATCACCATCCCGGAGCCCTGGGAAAATAACCACATCATGAGTCAGAAGAAGAAGGATTTCTACCAATATTATGCCACTATGATGGAGCCCTGGGACGGCCCGGCGTCCATCGTATTTTCGGATGGAGACCGGATGGGGGCGATCCTGGACCGCAACGGTCTGCGGCCCTCCCGTTACTATATTACAGACGATGATGATCTGATCCTGTCCTCCGAAGTAGGTGTTTTGGATATCGATCCGGCGAAGGTTGTGGCGAAAGACCGGCTGCGCCCCGGGAAAATGCTCTTAGTGGACACGGTCGCCGGAAAGGTGATTGACGATGAGGAATTAAAAGAAAGCTATGCGGCAAGACAGCCCTATGGCCAGTGGATTGATCAGTATATGCTGGAACTGAAAGATCTGAAAATCCCCAACGGGCGCGTGCCGCGTTATACCGGCGAAGATCTGAGCCGGCTGCAGAAGGCCTTTGGTTATTCCTATGAATCGGTAAATTCCGTGATGCTTACCATGGCGAAAAACGGGGAAGAGGGGACGGCGGCCATGGGAATTGATACGCCGCTGGCTGTTTTGTCAGGCGACCATCAGCCCCTGTTCAATTATTTTAAACAGCTGTTCGCGCAGGTGACCAATCCGCCCATCGACGCCATCCGGGAGGAAATTGTCACTTCCACCACCACATATGTGGGAGAGGACGGCAATATCTTGGAGGAGGAGCCGAAAAACTGCCAGGTACTGAAGATCAAAAATCCGATCCTGACCAACACGGATCTGATGAAGATTAAAAATATGAAGAAAGAGGGATTCCAGGTCAGCGTGATTTCCCTGATTTATTATATCAATACCAGCCTGGAGAAGGCCATTGAACGCCTGTTTGTAGAGGCAGACAGGGCTTATAAGGAAGGCGCCAATATCCTGATCCTTTCTGACCGCGGCGTGGACGAGTACCATGTGGCGATCCCGTCCCTGCTGGCAGTTTCCGCCCTGCAGCAGCATCTGGTGCAGACGAAAAAACGTACTGCGGTGGCGCTGATTTTAGAGAGCGGCGAGCCCAGGGAAGTACATCACTTTGCAACACTGCTGGGCTATGGAGCCTGTGCGGTGAATCCCTATCTGGCGCAGGATACCATCCTGCAGCTGATTGACGATCATCTGCTGGATAAGGATTATTATGCGGCGGTGGATGATTACAATGCGGCCATCCTCCACGGGATCGTGAAGATTGCCTCCAAGATGGGAATTTCCACCCTCCAGTCCTACGAGGGATCCAAGATCTTTGAGGCGGTAGGGATTGACAGGTCTGTGATCGATAAATATTTTACCGCCACGGTCAGCCGGATCGGCGGGATCACGTTAGAGGATATCGCCAGCGACGTCAATGTGCTGCATGCCCGGGCGTATGACCCGCTGGGGCTCAGGACAGAGAGAACCCTGGACAGCGTGGGACGCCATAAAATGCGCAGCGGCGCCCAGAAGCATCTGTACAACCCCCAGACCATTCATCTGCTACAGCAGTCCACGCGGCGCGGCGACTATGATCTGTTCAAACAGTATACCAGCCTGGTAAATAATGAGACGGATATTATGAATATCCGGGGCGCGCTGGATTTTGCGTATCCGAAGAAGGGGGTTCCCCTTGACGAGGTGGAGAGTGTGGACGCCATTGTGACCCGTTTCAAAACAGGGGCCATGTCTTACGGATCCATCTCCCAGGAGGCGCATGAGTGTCTGGCTGTGGCCATGAACCGGCTCCACGGGAAATCCAATTCCGGGGAGGGCGGAGAGAGTCTGGAGCGTCTGGATACGGACCGCTGCTCCGCCATCAAACAGGTAGCTTCCGGAAGATTCGGCGTTACCAGCCGCTATCTGGTCAGCGCGCAGGAGATCCAGATCAAAATGGCCCAGGGAGCCAAGCCCGGGGAGGGCGGACACCTGCCGGGGAAAAAGGTTTATCCCTGGATCGCGAAGACCAGACTGTCCACGCCGGGAGTATCCCTGATCTCACCGCCGCCGCACCATGATATTTATTCCATTGAGGATCTGGAACAGCTGATCTTTGATCTGAAAAACGCCAACACAAAGGCGCGGATCTCCGTAAAGCTGGTCTCTGAGGCCGGCGTGGGTACGGTGGCGGCCGGCGTAGCCAAGGCCGGCGCGCAGGTTATCCTGATTTCCGGTTATGACGGCGGTACGGGAGCCGCTCCCCAGAGTTCCATCCACAATGCAGGGCTTCCCTGGGAATTGGGGCTGGCGGAGACGCATCAGACCCTGATTCGGAACGGGCTGCGCAATAAGGTGCGGATCGAGACGGACGGAAAGCTGATGAGCGGCCGGGACGTGGCCATTGCCGCCATGCTGGGAGCGGAAGAGTTCGGATTTGCCACAGCGCCCCTGGTGACCATGGGCTGTGTGATGATGCGTGTCTGCAATCTGGATACCTGCCCGGTGGGCGTGGCAACACAGAACCCACAGCTGCGGAAGCGTTTTTCCGGAAAACCGGAGTACGTGATGAATTTCATGCGTTTTATCGCCCGGGAACTGCGGGAGTATATGGCAAAATTAGGCGTCCGCACTGTGGATGAACTGGTAGGACGCAGCGACCTTTTGAAAGTGCGGGAGCATTTGGACGGCCATGCGGCAAAACTGGATCTGGGGAATATCCTGCGAAATCCCTATGCCGGCCCGAAGGATAAAGTGATTTTCGACCCGAAAAAGGTTTATGATTTTGAACTGGAAAAGACCGCGGATGAGCGGATCCTGATGAAGCAGCTGAAGACTGCCTTAGAGCAGAAGCAGAGAAGAAGCATAGACGTGAGTGTGACCAACACGGACCGCTCCTTCGGAACGATTTTCGGTTCGGAGATCACCCGCCGTTATAAGGATACCCTGGATGAGGATACCTTTACCGTAAAATGTACCGGGGCAGGCGGACAGAGCTTCGGGGCATTTATTCCCAAAGGCCTGACGCTGGAACTGGCAGGCGACAGCAACGATTATTTCGGAAAAGGACTTTCCGGCGGGAAATTAGTGGTTTATCCGCCGAAAGGCGTAAAATTTAAACAGGATGAGAATATCATCATCGGCAATGTGGCCCTTTATGGAGCCACCAGCGGCAAGGCGTTTATCAACGGCGTGGCCGGGGAGCGCTTCTGTGTCAGAAACTCCGGCGCGGTTGCTGTGGTAGAAGGCGTCGGCGACCACGGATGTGAATATATGACCGGCGGCCGGGTGGTTGTTCTGGGAAAAACAGGCAAGAACTTTGCCGCGGGTATGAGCGGCGGCGTGGCCTATGTGCTGGATGAAGACAATGATCTTTACACCAGAACCAACAAGGAAATGGTATTTACCGAGAGCCTGACCAACAAATATGATGTGCTGGAGCTGAAAAACCTGATTTCAGAGCATGTGAACCTGACCAATTCCGCAAAGGGAAAAGAGATTCTGGATCACTTCGGGGAATATCTGCCGAAGTTTAAAAAGATCATCCCGTATGATTATTATCATATGCAGACCGCCATTGTGCAGATGGAGGAAAAGGGATACAACGTGGAACAGGCGCAGATCGAGGCATTCAATTCAAAATTTGCATAGATGGCAGGAGGATCAAATGGGAAAACCAACAGGATTTTTGGAATATGAACGGGAAGTAAGCCGGGATATCAGCCCGAAGGAGCGGATTCAGGACTTCCATGAATTTCATGTATACTTATCAAAAGAAAAACAGCAGATTCAGGGGGCTCGCTGCATGGAGTGCGGCGTTCCCTTCTGCCAGTCCGGCATGACGCTGATGGGAATGGCCAGCGGCTGCCCGCTGCATAACCTGGTACCGGAGTGGAACGATCTGGTGTACCGGGGCAACTGGAAGCAGGCGTACGAGCGTTTGGCCAGGACAAATAATTTTCCGGAATTTACATCCAGGGTATGCCCGGCGCTCTGCGAGAAAGCATGTACCTGCGGGCTCTATGACCAGCCGGTTTCTGTCCGGGAAAACGAGCATGGGATTATCGAAAATGCCTATGCCGAGGGATATGCGAAGGCAGACCCGCCCCAGGTGCGCACCGGAAAGCGGGTGGCGGTCGTAGGATCCGGCCCTGCCGGACTGGCGGCTGCGGATCAGCTGAACCAGAGAGGGCATCTGGTGACCGTGTATGAGCGGGATGACCGCGTGGGCGGACTCCTGATGTACGGAATTCCCAATATGAAGCTGGAGAAACAGGTGATTGACCGGAAAATCCGGATTATGGAGGAGGAGGGGATCACCTTCCTCACCGGCGTCAATGTGGGAAAAGAGAAAAAGGCCGCGGAGCTTCTGAAGGAATACGACGCGGTGGTTCTGGCCTGCGGGGCAAAAAATCCCCGGGATATCAACGCCCCGGGAAGAGACGCGAAAGGGATTTATTTTGCGGTGGATTATCTGGCGCGCAATACAAAGAGCCTCCTGGATTCCGGCCTGAAGGATAAAAAGTTTATTTCGGCAAAAGGAAAACATGTGGTGATCATCGGCGGCGGGGATACCGGCAACGACTGTGTGGGAACCGCCATCCGTCAGGGCGCAAAGAGCGTGACCCAGCTGGAGATGATGCCGAAGGCTCCGGATACGAGGGCGGAGAATAATCCCTGGCCGGAGTGGCCGAAGGTGTGCAAGACCGATTATGGACAGGAAGAGGCCATTGCGGTGTTCGGCCATGATCCCCGGATCTATACTACAACGGTCAGGGAGTTCCTGAAGGATAAAAACGGAAATCTGAGCGGGATCATTACAGTAAAGCTGGAAAGCAGAAAGGATGAAAAGACAGGACGTTTTCTGATGGTTCCGGTAGAAGGATCGGAACAGAAGCTGCCTGCGGAGCTGGTACTGATTGCCGCCGGATTCCTGGGCACAGAAAAATACATTGCGGATGATTTCGGCGTGGAGCTGAATGCCAGAACCAACGTTGCCACCGATGAGGGATCCTATAAAACCAATGTGAAGAAGGTCTTTACTGCGGGAGACATGCACCGGGGACAGTCCCTGGTGGTGTGGGCGATCCGGGAAGGCCGTGAGGCGGCCAGGCAGGTGGATGAGGCGCTGATGGGATATTCCTATCTGGCGGTGCAGTAAGCTGCCGCAGGAGGAAAATCCGGCGTATCCAGGCAGACGGAGCTTTTGCCGGGGAGGATTGAAAACAGGTGCGGATGCGGAGTATATCATGGTCAAAACTCTGTGTCCGGCGCCTGTTTTTTTGCATGGCTGAACCAAAATCCGCCCTGTTTTTTGATTGAAAATAAAGTCAGAAAAAAAGGGGAAAGGGAACGAAAAGTGCGTCAATAAAAAATATGAAAAAAGTGTTGACAATGGCGGGGAATTTTGTTAGTATATACGAGTCGTCAGGAAACAGACGAACGAAAGAAACGCGGAAGTGTCGGAACTGGCAGACGAGCAAGACTAAGGATCTTGTGATCATCGCGATCGTGTGGGTTCAAGTCCCATCTTCCGCATTCACACAGAAAGCGGTTGATGAGAGTACCTGACAGATTGTCTCACAGGTCGCGTGTGAAGAACATGCAGGAATGGCGGAATTGGCAGACGCGCACGGTTCAGGTCCGTGTGAGCATTGCGCTCATGAGGGTTCAAGTCCCTTTTCCTGCATTTTTGATGGAAGAAGATAAACTGATTGCATATCGGTTTATCTTTTTTTCGTTTTGGTGCGCCTGGCGGCGCACGTTTCTTAAGGGTGCAAGTCCCAAGTCTGCCCGGTAGCGGGAAAGACATAGCCGAAGGCAAGGGTGTCCATCGTGAGGTGGAATCTGAAGGAAGCTGGATGTGGGG
>CALWGM010000128.1 GCA_944380065.1 uncultured Lachnospiraceae bacterium | reverse complement strand
TATCCCGGGAATTCCGTGATCCTGTTCTGCATTTACAGACTGGCGGGAGCATTCTTTTTTGGAGTATTTGCCGGTGTATTTGGAATCGGCGTAGCTGTTTTTCTGGAAGATAAATATATGCTGATCTGTCTGCCGTTTCTGTTAAATTACATTTATCAGCAGGTGCTGCAGAAGGCTGTCGCCGGAAAATATGCAGCCGGAGCTGAATCTGCGGCCTGGCTGGAATCCTTTTATCCCGCTTCTTTCGCGAATCTGTCGGCAAGCCGGTACTGGGCGGTTCCGGCGCTTTTTCTGGTACTTCTGGCAGATTTCCCTCAGAAGGGAGGGATTGATTTCTTTTACCAGATGCGAACGTCCAAAAGGAAGTGGATCCTGGGGCAGATGCTGTTTGCTGTGGAGGCGTCGATATTTTTGACTGTATTTCTTGTGGTTTCGTCCATGGTGATGCTGTTGGGGTGCGGAAAATGGATGACAGGTTTCAGTCATGCAGTTACGCATTATTCCGCTGTGTTTCCAGAACGGACAGGAGATTACATCCTTCAGCTTTTTCCGGAGAACCTGTATCAGCAGTTGACATTGGCAGAGGCCTTCGGCCATACTGCTTTGCTGATGTTTTTGTATTTCCTTCTGCTGGCCCTGATCCTTCTGCTGGCGTCCCTGTTCAACCAGAAATATGCGGGTCTGCTGGCGGATACAGTTCTGATTATCCTTGGAACTGTATCTACCTCTGTGAAAGCAGACTGGATGTGGCTGTTTCCCATGGCTCAGAGCATCCCCTGGGTACACTATGAAAAATACTTAAGCAAACCAATATTTCCCATAGCAGGGTCGTATCTTTACCTGTGCGTCATCTGTGCGGCGCTGGCTGCCGCAAGCCTGGCCGCGGCGCGGCATTATCAGGCCGGGAGGGCTTAAAAGGACAGGCAGAAAGAGGGAAGGAGCGGTTCAGATGATTCACATAGACAATGTATCGTTACAGCTAAATAAACGGCAGATTTTAAGCAATATTTCTCTGGATCTTCATCCGGGAAAGATTTATGGACTGGTGGGGAATAATGGTTGCGGAAAAACTATGCTGATGAAATGTATCTGCGGTTTTGTGCATCCCACCGGAGGACAGATTCAGGCGGATGGAAAAGTCATCGGAAAGGATGTGGATTATCTTCCGGACGCGGGGATTATTATTGAGACGCCGGGATTTATCGGCTATTACAGCGGTATGAAGAATTTGCAGGTGCTGGCCGGTATACGGCACGGAATCGACCAGAAACAAATCCGGGAGACTATGGAAGCGGTGGGGCTTGACC
This sequence comes from uncultured Lachnospiraceae bacterium, assembly GCA_944380065.1. GTDB lineage: Bacteria > Bacillota > Clostridia > Lachnospirales > Lachnospiraceae > Eubacterium_I. The sequence goes on along the minus strand of CALWGM010000128.1, from coordinate 8,178 downwards.
AGAAGGGTGTGCAGGAAATTCGCAGACTGCTTTTATCCTTGAGAGCACGGGATAAGATAATCCTGATTGCCAGCCACAACGCAGAAGACATAGAAGTCCTGTGCGACAGGGTATATGAGATGGATAACGGGTCGCTGAAACAGAATAGGCGCAGAACGTGTCTGAAAATGAATGGAAAGGACAGAAAGTAAAAATGACAAAATTTGAGGAACTGCAGAAGGTGGTGACGACCCTGCGGGCGCCCGACGGATGCCCCTGGGACAGAAAACAGACCCACTGCAGCTTAAAACCCTGTTGTATGGAGGAGGCCGCGGAGGTGATCTGCGGAATCAATATTCTGGAAAAAAACCGGAAATGCCGATAATCTGAAGGAAGAACTGGGAGACCTTCTGCTGCAGGTGGTGATGCACGCGCAGATTGCGGAAGAGGAAGGGCTCTTTACCATGGATGAAGTAGTTGAGGGAATTACACAGAAAATGATCCGGAGACATCCTCATGTGTTCGGAGAAGCGGCGGTTTCAGATTCCGGTGAAGTACTCACACAGTGGGCGGATATCAAGCAGCAGGAGAAGTCCGGAAAAGAGTGGATGGATCAGTATCTGCCGGAAGCCTTTGCCGAATCGAAAAAACTGATTGACCGGGCTGCCGGGCGGAAAGCGGAGTCTGGAAAAAAGAGCGGGGATAATTGAATGATGATAAAAGTTTTATTTGTATGTTTAGGCAATGTGTGCAGATCTCCCATGGCGGAGTTTATGTTTAAGAATATGCTCCGGAAGGAATACCTGGAGGACTGCTTTCTGGTGGAGAGCAAAGCCACCAATACCTGGGGGATCGGCAATCCGGTAAATCCGGACGCCAGGAAAAAGCTTCTGTCGGTCGGAATTGACCCGGGGCGGAAACGTTCTTCTCTTTTGAAAAAGGAAGACTATGGGAAATATGATTATATCATCGGCATGGACGATTCGAACATACGGGATATGAAAAGAATTCTGGGAGGGGATCCGGAGAAGAAAATTTATAAACTGCTTTCTTTTGCGGATGATCCGGGAGATGTGGCCGATCCCTATTATACAGAGAATTTTGATGTGTGCTATGATGACATCATGAGAGGTCTGGGCGGATTTCTGGAGCATTGTAAAAAAAATAATTTATAAAAAAGCTGCCTCATCGAGGCAGCTTATACGGATTTATTGTTCCATCTGTTTTCCGAGAAAACCTGCGGCAGTCTGTACCAGCTTCTCCTGGGTGCGTCCGGAAGTTTCCTTATCATCCTGACTGCAGAGGATGACGGCCCCCACTGCATCTCCTTCGCTGATAATTGTGCTGATCGCCTGGGTCTGGTAGTTAGCCTGATCATCCAGTGTAATTCTGACAAAATCCTTGTCATTTCTGGCAGATACGTGGTGACTCCGTTCCTCTATCATATTTTCCAGCTGCTGGCTGATCGGTTTTCCGTCATATTCCCGTTTCCCGTTTCCGGCAGCTGCAATGATATGATCACGGTCGCTGACACATACAAGGCAGCCCATGGTCTGGGCCAGGCTTTCAGCGTATTGTCCGGCGAAAATACCGAGTTCCCCGATGGGGGAATATTTCTTTAAAATAATCTCTCCTTCTCTGTCAGTAAAAATTTCCAATGGATCACCTTCCCTGATCCGCAATGTGCGGCGGATTTCTTTTGGAACGACAACCCTGCCCAGATCATCTATTCGTCTCACAATGCCCGTTGCTTTCATAAAAAATTCCTCCGTTTTTACAGTATGATCTCTCGGAATCTTAATTCCTTGATTTCTAAGGGGTTTGGATTCCTTTTCTTCAGGTTCAGGATACCTGTAGTATCCGTAAAATCAGGAAAAATATGTATCTGCGGACGGGCAATTTTTTCTCAGGACGGCAGAAATCCGGATGGTCAGGAACAGAGCAGCCAGCAGAAAATCTGAATCAAAAAGTTTTGCTGAAACCCATTTCCCGGGAGACTGATATCTGATAAAATGTACGGTGTATAGTCAGCCGTGATACAGGCTTTCTGTCTGAAAGATCAGGAATTGCCGGATGTGATCGAAACGATCGCGGAGAATAAATGATGCAGGAGGGATTTTATGGCCTTATTTGGAAAGAAAAGAGAATTGGTAGCAATTGATACAATCATCGGGAGGGCGCGGAACCTGAGCCGGGATCTGCAGGAGTTTTACCGGTCTGACCGGAGAGATGATTTCTCGGCCAGATGCCAGGTGTTTGATGTCAGCGGGATCCAGCAGTTTACGCGAGGAAATTATTACTCAAACTGTCATGAGATCAATAAATCAACGCTGACGATCTGTATCAGGGAGACGTTCGGCCAGATTATCTCCATCACGGAGAACCTGAAGCAGCCAATTCCCATTGGCGATGAAGATACGGTGTCTGTACTGGTGTTTCAGGGATATGATGACCAGGCGTCTATTACATTCAAAGTCAGTGTGGAAGCGCCCCGGAAAAAATGGGAGAAAGCATATGGACATCTGAAGGTGGGGGACAAATTTCTCCTGGACGGCCCGGCTCAGCTGGAGTACAGCCACAGCCCGGAAGGTGTCAAGACATTTTTTGTCAATCCTTATATGGAGAAAATATCCTTTATGGCGTTTCATCTGAAAATTTATCTGTAAACAGCTGCCGGAGAGCGTGGAAACGGCGGTGATAGAGACAGGTATCTCCGGTGGACAAAAGAGCAGGAACTGCTGGGAAATCGTTCCCGCCAGTTCCTGCTCTTTTTTGAATCATCCAGAATCGTTATTCCTTCGGTTCAAAGGTAATCGAGGCGTCTGCCGGAAGGGCAAGACTGCATTCGGCTTCTATGCATTTGAGAATCCCGTTGATCACCGGACAGGCGGCGTGGACGGGGAAATGATCCCGGGCATAATCGTAGAATACGCCCATGCCCGGTTTGGTCAGGCAGACCTCGATGGGATCGAAGGCATCGCCCAGATCCTCCATCATTTTGCGGATGCTCTCGCAGCCGGAGGCTACTTTTACAATGGCTTCTTCCCCGTCCTCGGACTCGGCTGTAACACTGGTGATAAAGCCGCAGACGCCGGGGTTGATTTTTACTTTTGTCATGGTACCAATCTCCTTCCTTAAGATATGCAGTTTTCTGTATGCGTTATCGTGTCAGCTTCTTCATCCAGGTATATTTCCGGAAATGGATGAAGGTGGGCAGACACTTAAAGATCTGATCGGACTGGATGACCAGAACCACCAGGGGAACCGGAAGCTTCCACCAGAAGGCTGCCATAAAGGACAGCGGCATCACGATACACCAGGTACTGATCATATTCATCTTCATGGTAAATTTGGCGTCGCCGCCGCCCTGGATCAGGCCGAAGCTGACCGGCATCTGGTAGGACATGGTCATCATGATAAAGCCCATGAGCACGATCAGAGTCAGCGCCAGGTCTGTAGCAGTGGCGTCCAGGTTATACAGGGACAGCAGCGGTTTGCGCAGCGCGATCAGAAGCAGTCCCAGACAGATACCGACCGCCACGTCGATAACGGAGATTGTGCGGGCTTCCTGTTTGATTTCGCGCATATTTCCCCGTCCGATGGCATTGCCGATCAGTACTGCCGAGGTGGCAGACATGGCCAGGACTACGACCTTCAGGTACTGATAAAAGGTAGTTGCCACGGAATTGGCCGCAATCGCGTCGGCGGACAGATGTCCCAGGATTGCGGTCTGCATCGGTACTGATACGCCCCACAGTACCTGTGAAATCATAATGGGAATATAGACTTTGGTATAATCCCGTTTCAGATCCCGGTTAAATTTGAACAGATCCCGGTGGAACAGATCCAGTTTTTTATCGACTTTAGCAATATAGATGACTACGATCAGCAGCTCGGCGATCCGGGCAATCAGGGTACTGATGGCCGCGCCGCGGATCCCCAGCTGGGGGAAGCCCATTTTACCGTAGATCAGTACATAGTTTCCGAAAGCATTGATGCAGAGGGAAACAACCGAGGTATAGAATGCGATTTTGACAGTTCCCACCGCCCGCAGGGCGGCCATCAGGATATTGCTGACGATAAACAGGGCGAAGGTCCACATGATGATGAACAGGTATTGTTTTCCCTCGGCGATGATCTCCGGGGAATTGGTAAAGATGCGCAGCACCTGATCCGGGAAAAACGCGCAGATGGCAATGATCGCCGCGCTGACGATCAGGCCGAGCTTTAGAGCGATGCCGGTCAGCGTGCGGATGGGCTGCAGCTTTTTCTGTCCCCAGTACTGGGCGGCGATGGCCACCAGGGTGTTGCCGATGGAAAGGGCAAACTGATCCACCATAAAGAAGATCTGGTTGACGGTTGCCGCGCCGGAGAGCGCCTCCTGGCTGAGACGGCCCAGCATGATATTGTCCACCATATTTACGCTGTAGGTGACCACGTTCTGAAGGGCAACCACGATCATCATGCTAAACAGTGTCCTGTAAAACGTTTTGTCTTTGGTAAAGAAAGTTTCTTTGACAGTCTGCATGTGCTTATCCCCCAAATTTATTTTCAGAAAAGAAGGATTTGTCGATCAAATTCTTTCTTTTTCACTTCTTTCCTTATTTATATTTATTATAGTTTCTATTGGGGAAACTGCAAGAAGTTACCGTCCGGTGCCGTGATTACTGTCTGGTCATTTGCCGCGCCTGTCTGCAGACCGGCGACGCTTCTTTCAGGAACCCGGAACAGAAGAAAAGAACCAGAAAATACTGCAGAGAAAAGACCCCGGCTGCCGCAGAGCCGCGGATGGCAGCGGTAAAGGGCACAGATCGTTTCAGCGAACCGGCTGCAAGGGGGATCTCGGGATAAAAGGCTGCGGCAGTTCAGGTGAATGGAGGACAGTGTAAAATGGGTGAAGTGATTGTAATCACCTCCGGCAAGGGCGGCGTCGGCAAGACGACATCCACGGCAAATATCGGAACCGGTCTTGCCCAGTTACATAAGAAGGTTGTGATGATCGATACCGATATCGGCCTGCGCAACCTGGACGTGGTCATGGGACTGGAGAACCGTATTGTGTACAACTTAGTGGATGTGGTGGAGGGCAACTGCCGGATCCGGCAGGCGCTGATCCGTGATAAAAAATACCCGGAACTGTATCTGCTTCCTTCTGCACAGACCCGGGACAAGTCTGCGGTTACCCCGCAGCAGATGAAAAAGCTGACCGGGGAGCTGAGAGAGGAATTTGACTATATCCTGCTGGACTGTCCGGCGGGAATTGAGCAGGGATTTCAGAATGCTGTCGCGGGGGCAGACCGGGCGATCGTGGTGACGACCCCGGAGGTGTCCTCCATCCGGGATGCAGACCGGATCATCGGTTTGCTGGAATCCAACCAGATCCACCAGATCGAGCTGATGGTAAACCGGCTGCGGATGGAGATGGTGAAGCGCGGGGATATGATGTCTGTGGAGGATGTGTGCGAGATTCTGGCAGTTCCCCTGATTGGCGCTGTGCCGGATGATGAACATATTGTAGTATCCACAAACCAGGGCGAGCCGCTGGTGGGAACAGACTGTCCGGCGGGGCGGGCTTACGCCAATATTGCCAGACGGGTGACCGGCGAGCATGTGGAACTCATGGACATGGAAGAGAAAAAGGGGCTTTTCGGCAGACGGAGACGGCGTCCGCGGAAAAAATAGGAGGCTTTGTCATGGGGTTATTTCATTTTCTGAAAAAGAAACATTCCAGTGATCAGGCCAGGGACAGGCTGAAGCTGCTGCTGGTGTCAGACCGGGCGGACTGTTCGCCGGAAATACTGGAGATGATCCGCAGGGATCTGGTGCAGGTGATCTCCAGATATGTGGAAATTGATACGGAAGAACTGGAAATACAGATTACACAGATAAAGGACAGGAACGGAAAGAATATGGTTCCTGTCCTTTTTGCCAATATACCGATTCGCGGGGGAAGCTGCAGTCACCGACAGGTGAGCTGAACCGGAATCCCCGGCTTTCCGGCAGCGGAACCTCAAATGTCTGAATTGTTGAAATATTTCGTAATGAACGAAAAATAATTACAATTCACTGACATTTTGGCTGAAAATGTGGTATACTCTACACAGAGAGTGAACCGTAATATGTTAGATACTGCGGGTGCAGTAACCATTGACAGATTCAGCCAAAGGAGGGAAGAAATGTTTGAAAAAGGGGATTATGTCGTGTATGGAACCAGGGGTGTCTGCCTGATCCGGGATATCGCGCCTGTTGATCTCCCTGGTGTGGACAGGGACCGGCTTTATTATATTATGTGCCCGGTCCAGGGCGGAAGCGGAACCGTTTACCTTCCCATTGACAGCACGAAGGCGGTTATCCGGCGTGTGATGTCAGAGCAGGAGGCCCGCCAGCTGATCGATGATATTCCGCGGATCGAGCAGCTTCGGGTGGAGGATGATAAAAACAGGGAGGCCAGCTATAAGGAAGCGATGCGCTCCTGCAGCAGCAGGGCCTGGGTGAGTGTCATTAAGACATTGTCTCTGAGAAAGCGGGAGCGGATAGCCGCCGGGAAAAAGATTACAGCGCTGGACGAGCGCTATTTAAAGGCGGCGGAACAGGAACTGTACGGTGAATTGTCGGTTGCCCTGGGGATACCCAGGGATGAAATGGAGTCTTATATTCAGGATCATATGGGAAAAAAGAGGGAAAACACCTAAAACTTAAGAAATGATACGTAAAAATTAAAAAAATCGTCAAAGTAATGTGTTATAATTAGCTATCATTATTCTGGCGGTTTTTTTATGCCGTCCTATTTCATAAACAATCGTTTTACGATATAATGGAAAGACATGAAAGAAAGCGAGCGTGTTGTGATGTCAGAAAAGAAAAAGAAAAAACCAATAAAATCACATGTGAAGCGTCTGAAGATGCAGCAGGAAAGGCATCCGGTCAGCCAGGCAAAATACAGGGAGAAGCTGCGGATTGCCCGGCGGAAAGATTTCTTTCGCCGTTTCTGGAAGGTGCTTGCCGCGATCGGTATTTTCCTGGTGGCGGTATTCCTGCTCGGCAACTTAGTGATGTATAAGAAGACCGGGGAGACGGTGATGAGCTGCGCCAGGGAGGCGAAGCAGATCGTGGAGGCCAGCACAGAGGATGATTTCAAGCTGGCTCAGCCTACGCATATTTTCAGCGCGGACGGGACAGAATTGGCGGAACTGGCGGAGGATGAAGACGGAAGCTACCTGAGCTATGATGAGATCCCGGCGGATGTGGTGAATGCTTTTGTGGCAGTGGAGGACCGCACCTTCTGGAAGAATTCCGGCGTGGACTATAAGGGGATCCTGCGTGTCTGCCTGAATTATGTGAGAACCAGGGGGGAAGTGGCCGAGGGAGCCAGCACCATCACCCAGCAGCTGGCCAGAGGAACCTTCCTCAGCAACGAGAAGACAATTCTCCGTAAAGTGAAAGAGATTTTTATTGCCAGGGAGCTGACGAAAAAGTATACCAAAGAACAGATCATGGAGTTTTACTGTAATACCTGTTGTTTCGCCAACGGTATTTACGGCGTGGAGGATGCTTCGCAGGCGTATTTTGACCGTCCGGTTTCAGACCTGACGCTGTCGGAGGTGGCGTATATCTGCGCGATCCCCAACCGTCCGGAATATTATAATCCTCTGAAACAGCCGGAGAACGCGGTTACCAGGAGGGATAAGATCCTGGACGATATGGCGGAGTGCGGTTATATCCAGGCGTCCGCCTGCCAGGAAGCGAAGGCCCAGAGCATTTCCGTGGCAGAGGTGGAGGATGACGATACCTTTTATAATTACGAGGTAACCTACGCGATCAACTGTGCGGTGCGTTATCTGATGAAGTTAGACGGGTTTGAGTTCCAGTATGAGTTTGAGACGGACGAGGCCTATCAGCAGTACAATGACCTCTATGACGAGGCTTATGCCCAGAGCAGGCATGAGCTTTATACCGGAGGTTATGAGATTCATACGACCATAGACCTGGCGGCTCAGGGCGTGCTGCAGGAGATTATCGATGAGGAGCTGGACTTCAGCGACGCCAGGACAGAGGAAGGGATTTATGAGCTTCAGGGAGCACTGACTGTGGTGGACAATGAGACCGGTAAGGTTGTGGCCATTATCGGCTGCCGTTCCCAAGAGGATGCCAGCAACGTATATTCCCTGACGCAGGCTTATCAGAGATATAACGAGCAAG
>CALWGM010000127.1 GCA_944380065.1 uncultured Lachnospiraceae bacterium | reverse complement strand
GGAAAATTGGCGTGTCCACGCATACAGTGGAAGAAGCAAGGCTGGCGGAAACAATGGGGGCTTCCTATGTGACAGCCAGCCACATTTTCCCCACAGCCTGCAAGGAGGGGCTTCCGCCCAGAGGGCTTTCCTATCTGCGGGAAGCGGCCGGAGCGGTTGAGATTCCGGTCTTTGCTCTGGGTGGAATCCATCCGGAACACATATCAGCCTGCATGGAAGCCGGAGCGGCAGGCGTATGTATGATGTCAGAATTTATGTGCGGAGATCTGCAGTCCTGTGTATGAGTCAGGACTGTTTCTGTTTTTTCCCGCGTTTCCTGTAATCCTCGTCAATGTCTCTTTTCCAGTTTCCCTGGAGGGCGGCGCCGCAGCGGACGGAGGAGATGGCCTGACCCAGTACCCGGTAATTGAGGGCGGTTCCCTCCTGGTCAGAATGGAAATTGACGGCCCGGTCTTCCCGGATGCCGAACTGGGCGGCTGTCTCCACGGCGTCAATATTGGCGCCGAGGAACAGGAATTCCCAGCCATATTTTTCCTTCTCATGCTCGATCATGCGCTTTACCCGCTCCGAACTGTATCGGCGGCTGGCATTTTCCAGGCCGTCCGTGGTGATCACAAAGATGGTGTGTTCCGGGATGTCTTCCTCTCTGGCGTATTTATGGACATTTCCGATATGGTGGACAGCTCCGCCGATGGCATCCAAAAGGGCGGTGCAGCCGCTGGCGGTATAATCCTTCTCCGTCATGGGGCGAATATCCCGGATGTTTACCCTGTCATGGATCACCTGGCATTCCTGGTTGAAGAGAATGGTGGATATGAGCGCCTCCCCGTCCTCTTTTTTCTGTTTCTCGATCATAGAATTAAATCCGCCGATGGTATCGGTTTCCAGCCCATACATGGAACCGCTGCGGTCAAGGATAAAAACGAGTTCTGTCAGATTCTTTTTCATGATAAATTCCCCTTTCTTTTTCTGTGCGATGCAAACCGGATCCGGTAAATCCTGTCCGGGCCGCGCTGCTGTAACGATGCCGCTTTTCGTGGATAGGACTGTCATCCCCGGAAGTTTTTTGTTGTAAGTATCATAATCGAAACCGGGAGTTTTCTGGTCGCATGGCAGGCGACATTCCTGTCTGGATCTGCAGAACGCGCTCTTTCTCTGCAGGAAATCTGTGCAGAGAAAAACAGAGCCCGGAAATCCGGGACTCTGCCAAATACGAAGGGGTTATGCTCCCAGCAGGCTCTGGTCGAAAGCAAAGAGAGCTTCGTTGATCTCAAAAATATTGTAATTCTGGTTTTCGATAAAATATTCGATAATAATATCAAATTTACTGGAATGTGACAGGGCAAATCCTGCCTTCATCAGCAGGTCTCTGGTCTCATCCAGCGGAAGTTCCAGGGCGATGGCAAACGCGATGGCCGTAGGCTTGCTGGGTTTATAGAGGCGGTTGCTGCGGATTTTGGAAAACAGCTTCCGGTCTACGTTGGCCTTTTTATAACACTGGGCGTCTGTCATGCCTTTTTCGTCAATTTTACGCAGGAGCATCTCGGAAAAACTTTCATCGATCTGTCCGAGGGCTTCCTGCAGGGAGCCTGCTTTCCGGCGGCGGAATGTTCCGGGCGGGGGCGGCGCGGCCATTCCCCGGGCAGGAACGGAAGCCCGGTGGGAAGCTGCCGGTTCCGTTTCCTGGCTTTCCCGGGTGATCTCGTCAGATGTAAAACCGGGAAGGGGCGCAGAACTCTGGAAAGCGCCATATACCACACTGTCCGGGGTGTCTTTCGGATGTGATTCCTCCAGCAAACGTATCCGGCGTATCTGTTCCGCACGGCTGTCTGTATGGGCATCCGCATAGTGGTCGTCAATATACTGCGCAATGCCGGAAAACAGTTTTTCGCTGATCTGGTAGGAGTTCCGGTCGAATATCACAAGGTAGACGGTCATCTCGTGGTTCATCAGGAATTCGCTGATGGCGTCCACAGCTACCCGGAGGGCCTGATCCTTCGGATAGCCGTAGATACCGGAAGAGATCAGGGGAAAAGCAACGGACCGGCAGTGATGCTTTTTGGCCAGGAAAAGGGAAGTGTGGTAGCAGGAGGTCAGCTTTTTCTCCTCCCCGTGGTTGCCGCCCCGCCATATGGGTCCCACGGCGTGGATCACATATTTGCAGGGCAGGTTCCCGGCGTGTGTGATTTTAGCGTTCCCGGTCTCACAGCCGCCCAGCTTCTTACACTCGGCCAGAAGCGAAGGGCCGGCAGCCCGGTGGATGCAGCCGTCCACGCCGCCACCGCCCAGCAGCGTGGAATTGGCGGCGTTGACAATGGCGTCGGTGTTCATTTTGGTGATGTCGTTTCGGATGATTTGCAGCGGCATGGCGTCCTCCTGTTCTCCTGCCTGCAGCTTGGCAAGCGAGATTTTCATATCTTACTTCATTATAAAAAACCTCTGTTTTTTTGTAAAGCTGTGGAATGGAAAACAGGAATTGCAATCTGGAAAGATCTGTAGTATTCTTTTTTTAATAACACAGTGGGCGGAAGACGCCGCTGTGGAATGTCTGATGTCTTATGGGAGATTGTCCCTGTGTTTTTCTGAGCAGCTGTGTCCGTTTCGGACAAATATCCAATCAGAAACAGAACCTATATTGCCAGTGTCAGGAGGGAAATATGAAGTATCCAACGATCAATATGAAAGAGACCGGGAACCGGATCAAAAAAGCCTGTATGGAAAGGGGGATCACTGCAAAGGAGATCAAAGAATATATGAATCTTACTTCGGCACAGTCCGTCTATGGGTGGTTTCGTGGGAAAAACCTGCCGTCCCTGGATAATTTTTATGCATTGTCCAGGCTGCTGGGAGTTACCATGGAGGAGCTGATCTGTGCTTCTGATAAGAAAAAGAAAGAGGAGACTGTGATTTTGTATGAGGTCTTTCCGGGTATATGCCGGGAA
>CALWGM010000126.1 GCA_944380065.1 uncultured Lachnospiraceae bacterium | reverse complement strand
AACCCGGCCGCGCTGTTGATCAGCCTCTGTCAGCTCCTGCGTGGAGGCGTGGATTGAAATTGGTGGAAGCAAATTGTCCATTGTGCCGGAACTGAGTCGCCTCCTGCGTGGAGGCGTGGATTGAAATCCTTTGATGCTGGCACATATGGAAAGAGACGTGGTCGCCTCCTGCGTGGAGGCGTGGATTGAAATGTGCACTGTGCTATCCGCTTTCACTCCCATTTCGTCGCCTCCTGCGTGGAGGCGTGGATTGAAATACACTCATCTGGCACAGATCCATAAAATATAATGTCGCCTCCTGCGTGGAGGCGTGGATTGAAATAATCATCAACGCACTGGAAAAGGTCAATGATGAGTCGCCTCCTGCGTGCAGGCGTGGATTGAAATGCAATTTTTGCCAGAAAGCGGATATTTGCAGAATGTCGCCTCCTGCGTGGAGGCGTGGATTGAAATCATCCCGGCACAGTTACAACCGCCTCGATCTGCTGTGTCGCCTCCTGCGTGGAGGCGTGGATTGAAATACGGAGGGAGGCCAGTTCGGCAGAGAGAGTTTCAACGTCGCCTCCTGCGTGGAGGCGTGGATTGAAATAAGGATTGGTCACCGTTGATTGCCGGGGTAGTGACTGTCGCCTCCTGCGTGGAGGCGTGGATTGAAATCAGGTTCATGCGGCCAAGGCCGTCCGGTTCTTCCGTCGCCTCCTGCGTGGAGGCGTGGATTGAAATATCCTTTAGGCTCTAAACTTGCTAACGGGCAGGTGTCGCCTCCTGCGTGGAGGCGTGGATTGAAATCAGTGCCATCCTCTGTGCTGGCATTCTCGCCGCAAGGTGCTTCCAGTGTGGATTGAAATTCCCTGAGAAATTTTAAATTTTAGGGAGCAAAAGGGAGCGGCCAATGCCGTTTTGTCCTCTGATAAGCAGGGAGGAAACAATCCCATCGAATAAGGGTATTTTTAGAATAAGAATTTTATTTGGGATTGTCCTCATCTAATTGTAAATATTATTTCAGGATACAAAAGTTTCTTGTATGGGTTTGTTCAGATTGCTTTATATCCTAAGGCTGTCTTTTGCTTCCTTTTACTTTAAATATTGATTTCAGCAGAAAGTTATTCGGATGCAAAAATACGATATAATAATAGGAAGACAGAAAAATAGATTGCTTTTTGTTTCCTTTTTGTTATAATTTAACCAGGCACTTGGGGCGGACAACGGGAATTATTAAATGCCGCCCTTTGTGTGTACCCTTTATTCTATTTCCCTTGATTAGTTAAGATACTTTGTCTATATACTCTGTCAGTATGTGATAATTTCTTTTTTTTAAGATACTGGATTGAAATCCAAAACATCTCACACAGGTGTATCTCAAATGAAGCAGTATAAATCAGGAGAATTTACCATGTCAGAAAAACGAGTCAGTAAACAACGAATCAGTATTTATCTTTCCTTTCTGCTGCGCCACCATCCGGAGGCAGCGGGGATTACCTTAGATGAACATGGGTGGGCGAATGTTTCCGAATTGCTGGAAGGGGTCAGCAAAAGATATCCTCTGGGGATGGATCTCTTAGAACAGATTGTGGAGGAGGACTCCAAGCAGCGCTATTCTTTTAATGAGGATAGGACGCTGATCCGTGCCAATCAGGGACATTCGATTCCGGTAGATGTGGAATTAGAGGAGGTGATTCCGCCGGAAATTCTTTTCCACGGTACAGGGGAAAAATATACGGAATCTATCGACAAACAGGGATTGATCCACAAAAGCCGGTTGTATGTACATCTTTCCGGCGATCGGGAAACGGCAGAAAAAGTGGGAATGCGGCACGGGAAACCAGTGATCTACGTGGTAAAAAGCGGCAGGATGTATCGGGATGGCTATCGGTTTTTCCGGTCAGTAAACGGAGTCTGGCTGATTGACCATGTTCCGGTGTGTTATCTGGAAAAACAGGCGGAAAATACAGCAAGCCAATAGATTTGGGGACTGCAGTGAACAGGGAAACAGCACCGGGTTTGGCAGAGGCTGTCATTCGCCGTCACTTTTTGTTGCCACCGTTTGGAGAATACGGTATACTGGAAGATAAAGAATGATATGGATTTCGTATAGGACGAAATGCACAGGGCTTTTTCCTGGATGGAAATTCCAGGCAAAAGAGCGGACAACAGGATAAGGAAAGGAGACGACATGCAGCATATTTATGATTATATGAGACAACAGTCACAGCTGCTGGAGAAACAGGATGTGATCACTCCGGATATGTTTGTGAAGTACAATGTAAAACGGGGGCTTCGTGACCTGGATGGTACCGGGGTACTGACAGGGCTGACCCACATTTCCAGTATTAAATCAAAAGAAGTTATTGATGGGAAGACTGTGCCGTGCCGGGGGAAACTGACTTACCGGGGTTATAATATCTATGATCTGATCCGCGGTATCAAAAAGGACGGCAGATTTGGCTTTGAGGAGACGGCGTATCTGCTGCTGTTTGGCGAATTGCCGGATCGGCAGCAGCTGCAGGATTTTTCGGAGGTGCTGGGGGATATGCGTTCCCTGCCGACCAATTTTGTCCGGGATGTTGTGATGAAGGCGCCCGGCAAAGATATCATGAATTCCATGACGCGGGGCGTGCTGACCCTGGCGTCCTATGATATGCGGGCATCTGACCTGAGCATGGAAAATGTCCTGCGGCAGTGTATGATGTTGATCAGTGTGTTCCCTTTGCTGGCAGTCTATGGTTATCATGCGTACAATCATTATGAGCGGGATCAGAGTATGTACATCCATCATCCGGATCCGAAGCTGAGCACAGCGCAGAACCTGCTCCGTTTGCTGCGGCCGGATATGAATTACACGGAGTTGGAAGCGAAAGTACTTGATATTGCACTGATGCTTCATATGGAGCATGGCGGAGGAAATAACTCCACGTTTACCACACGGGTCGTTACCTCGTCGGGATCTGATACTTACGCAGTCATGGCGGCTGCGCTTTCATCCCTGAAAGGGCCGAAACACGGCGGTGCCAATATCAAGGTTGTGGAGATGATGAGTGATCTGAAGCAGCAGGTGAAAGATTACAGGGACGAGGATGAAATCACTGCTTATCTGCAGCATGTCCTGAAAGGAGAGGCGTTTGACAGAAGAGGGCTGATCTATGGCATGGGGCATGCCGTATATTCTATCTCGGATCCCAGGGCGGAGGTTTTCAAAAGCTTTGTGGAGAACCTGGCAAAGGCCAAAGGGCGCATGGAGGAGTTTGAACTGTATTCCAAAGTAGAGCGTCTGGCTCCCGAGGTGATCAGCCATAACCGGAAGATGTATAAAGGAGTCAGCGCCAATGTGGATTTCTACAGCGGTTTTGTTTACAGTATGCTGGAGATCCCGCTGGAACTTTATACGCCAATCTTTGCGATTGCCCGGATTGTAGGGTGGAGTGCTCACAGGATTGAAGAGTTGGTGAATGCGGACAAGATTATCCGTCCGGCGTATAAGAGCCTGTCGGAGGATCGGGAATACATTTCTCTGGAAGGGAGAAAATAGGGATCCGGAAAAAGAGGCTGGAAATAAACGATATGGCTGACGACAGAGGCTGATGTGGATTCCATATCAGCCTCTGCCGGTACAGTCCCGGCGGCAGAGCAGGCAGAAGGTCTGGGACAGCATGAGAAAAATTATGTGGAGGAGGCGTTGTTTTGCGGAAAACCAGGGAAGAAACTCAGCTGACAAGGGAAAAAATCATTCATGCCAGCTATGAGGTCATTCGGAGCAAAGGATATGAAAAAATGACCCGGGATGATATTGCCCGGCAGGTAGGGATGACCCGGGGAGCAGTAAACTGGCACTTTGCATCAAAGGAAGAGATTTACCTTGCAGTTTTGAATCAGATTCTGGATGATTTTCAGAGGGAGCGGGCAGAGTATTATGAGGACAGAAAAGCTTCGCCCAGAGAAAAAATAGACAATTTGATCTCCATGCCTCTGAGAATGCGGGACCAGTATCGCTTTCTCAATGATATCCCCAGATATATGCTTTCTGACGAACGATTTGCAGGAATTATCGGGCGGATGGCGGAGAACCGGAAATATTTCATACAATATGTGACCCGGTGTCTGACTGAGATCGAGGAAGCGTCGGGAAAAACATATCAGAATAAAACGGAAATTGCTCATCTGATATATTTTTTGCATGAAGGTCTGCATTCCAATTATGCAGATACGGCTTTTGGATCCCCGGACGTCATACAGGAGAATTACAGAACTTATGTAGCTTTGTTATTGGAAATTCCTTGACAAATTTTCTTTTGACTATTAACATACATCAATAAATGTATATATAGAGAATATGGAAGCTCAGGTATATGCAACATACGATTTATGAGAAGGAAGTGGTTTTTTGAAAAGCAGTAATATGAAACTGAAAGCGGCTGTATTATCCATTTCTCTGATTACGATCCTGGGGAGCACGGCAGTTTCTCCGGCTCTGGCTGGAATCAAGACGGCATTTCCCATGTACAGCGACTCCATGATCCAGCTGGTTCTGACCATTCCGCCGCTGTTTATTATTCCCTGTTGTTTTCTCTGTAATGTGCTGACGGCCAGATGGGGGAAAAAACATGTGCTGATTTTGGGTGTGATCCTGTACCTGATCGGAGGGATTGGTGCAGGAGCTATGCCGGGATTTTACAGTGTTCTGGCAGCGAGGGCGCTTCTGGGCGTGGCCTGCGGGCTGATCACTCCACTGGCTCAGGCGCTGATCAGCAGTCATTTTAAAGGGGAGACCAGGGCTAAGATGATGAGCTATTCTGCGTCCGCCTCTTATTTGATGGGAATTATCGCATCCTTTGCTGTGGCCTGGCTGGCGGCGTATAACTGGCGGCTGGCTTTTCTGATTTATCTGATCGCCCTGATTGTTCTGATTCTGAATATCCGGTATCTGCCGAAGGATCAGGTGCAGGAAACCGTTACCGGAACAGGGAAGAGGCAGGGGGCAAATTGGAAGGCGTATCTGGTAATCGGTGGAATGGCTCTGATCAATGTGGCTTTTTATACTTTTTCCACCAGCATTGCCCTGTATCTGAAGGGGGAGGCAATCGGAAACGACACAACCTCCGGGTATGTAGTTTCCGTATTTATGGCGGCAGGATTTTTCATGGGATTTGCTGTGCCGGGAATCAGAAAAAGAGCGAAATATTTTACGGTTACGATTGCATGCCTGATGATGGGAGCGGGATATGCGGGGCTTGCCGCGCTGCATACCTTACCGCTGATCATTGTCTCGGCGGCTCTGATCGGGGCAAGCTACAGTATTTTCTATTCCAGTGTATTTCTGAAAATTTCCCGGCTGTCCCGCAGTGAACGGGAAAATACAAAGCTGGTAACTTTTACTACAGCCGGAATGTTTCTGGGGCAGACCGTATCGGTTTATCTGCTGCAGGCGGCAGAACGGATTTTTCATATGTCGGGATACCGGTTCCGTTTTGCTTTTCTGGCAGGCGGCCTGGTGATTGCGGTAATTGTGGCTGTGATCGGATATTTTGCGCTGAACAGACATACAGAGACGCATGTGGCTGCCGCAGATTGAAAAAATTTGCTGAGAATTTTCCGAAATGGTTTTGCCGCTTCTGAGATTCCTTCCGGTATCTCAGAAGCGGCAATTTTAGTCAAAATGTTTCAAAGCACTTATATCGGGCAGTGTTGCCCAGAGTTCATCTCCCGCTTTGCTGATATCATAGGGATTCCAATACTGGGATGGCGCGTCCGCCATATTTCCGGAAACTTTGGATAGCTGGGTGCCGACGGCCTGTTTTGTCCAGCCTTTGTCATAAGGCGTCCGGAACAGCGGAATGAAGGCGTGGTGAAGAATCCGCCAGTGACCGTTTTCCCGGATGTAATCATCAGTAAAGGTTCCCCAGATCCAGAGAGAATCTCTGACCTGCGGATCTGTGGCGCAGCCCGGAGACAGCGCCACGGAATGCGCCATTGTCCGGTCTGGTGAAATCTCTATCACCGGATTACAGGCCAGGTGCATGGTAAAAGCTCCGGGAACTTCCTTCAGATACCCCATAAATTTTGCGAAAAACCGTTCTTTGATGTGTTCCCGGCCAATGTAAACTCCGCTGTCTGACGCCTGGATGGAAACGTCTTCCCGTGTCTGGGAGAAGCATTCGTCGAAGATGTGGTCAAAATCCATGGTGGTCAGCATGTAAATGTACTTGTTGAGAAGCTGCTCAATTTCCGCCAGATCTTCCAGATGCCCGATTCTTTGTTCTAAAGTGTTCATTTTTTGCCCCCTTTCAGATAGAAAATACCATTGCTGTTAATGACAGGATACCATATTCCGGAAAAGAAGTCTAAAGATTCCTGTGGGCGCAGGACATAAGAAGCGGGAAAATATGGCTGCGGTTATAGATAAAAAAACACTCTTGTGTTATGGTTATGGTAGTACACAAGGGAAGAGGTTCGGATTCAGAATGGAGGGAGTTTTATGTCAGTAACAGGTGCAGTGATGGTTCCCCATCCGCCGCTGATTCTGCCGGATGTGGGGCGGGGACAGGAAAAAGAGATTCAGGCAACGGTTGACGCATATCATCAGGCGGCCCGGCAGATTGCGGCCTGGCGGCCGGAGACAGTGGTGGTTTTGTCGCCTCATTCTGTGATGTATGCGGATTATTTTCACATTTCGCCGGGAAACGGCGCGGATGGAAGCTTCCGGCAGTTTCGGGCGCCTGGAGTGAAGATCCACGCAGACTATGATACGGAATTTGTGCGGGCACTGACGCGGGAGGCAGAGGCGCGGGAGATTCCTGCCGGGCCGCTGGGAGAGCGGGATCCGGCGCTGGATCACGGAACGATGATACCGCTCTGGTTTCTGGATCACTGCTACACGGATTATCAGGTTGTCCGTATCGGGCTTTCCGGGCTGCCGTTTTCTGTGCACTATAAACTGGGGCAGTGTATCCGCAAGACGGCGGAGCTTCTGGACAGACGGGTGGCGGTGATCGCCAGCGGCGACCTGTCCCACAGGCTGAAAGCAGAAGGGCCTTATGGTTTTGCGGCAGAGGGGCCGGAATATGACCAGCGGATCATGCAGGTGATGGGAGACGGAGATTTTGGGAAGCTCTTCGGCTTCTCTGAGGATTTTTGTGAAAAGGCTGCGGAGTGCGGACACCGTTCCTTTGTGATTTTGGCGGGATGTCTGGATCGCCTGGCGGTGAAGGCAGAGCGGCTTTCCCATGAAGGGACGTTTGGCGTCGGTTACGGCGTCTGTACCTATGAGGTGAAAGGCGCGGCGCCGGATCGGGATTTCCTGCGGCAGTATGAAGAGCAGGTTCGCAGAGAAGCAGAAGACAGACGGCAGAAGGAAGACGCCTGGGTGCGGCTGGCCCGTCAGACCGTGGAGACTTATGTGCGCACCGGAGAAAGGATTCCGGTTCGCTCCGGGCTGCCGGAGGAGATGTATGCAGAACGCGCCGGGGTTTTTGTGTCCCTGAAGGAAGAGGGGCGGCTGCGGGGCTGCATCGGGACGATCGCCCCGGTGCAGAAAAATATTGCGGAGGAGATCATTGAAAACGGCATCAGCGCTGCCTCTAAAGATCCACGGTTCCACGCGGTGCAGCCGGAGGAACTGGATCATCTGGTGTACAGTGTGGATGTCCTGGGAAAGACAGAGGAGATTTCTTCCAGTGAAGAACTGAATGTAAAGCGCTATGGCGTGGTAGTCAGCAAAGGATATAAGCGGGGACTCCTGCTTCCCAATTTGGAGGGCGTGGATACGGTGGAGGAACAGATTGCCATCGCGAAGCAAAAGGCGGGAATCCCCAAACATGTGAAGGACGTGCGCCTGGAACGGTTTGAGGTGGTGAGACATTTTTGAGCAGTCAGGGAAATGATTTTCAAAGGAACGGAACATCAGGGCAGAGGACGGTTTGTCCGGTTTGTACGCATCACTGTACGCTGGCAGAAGGGCAGTATGGACGCTGCAGGGTGAGAAAAAACGTGAATGGACAGGTGACAGGTGTTAATTATGGCAAAGTGACGGCGCTGATGCTGGATCCGATTGAGAAAAAGCCGCTGCGGCGGTTTTTCCCGGGGAACATGATTCTGTCTGTGGGAAGTTTTGGATGCAATCTGTCCTGCCCGTTTTGCCAGAATCATGAGATCTCCATGGCAGGGGAGACCGGGACTGCATGGAAAGCATTGTCTCCGGCGGAACTGGCAGATCTGGCTGTGCGATACCGGCGGCGGGGAAATCTGGGTGTGGCATTTACCTACAATGAGCCTCTGACTGGATATGAATATGTGCGGGATACAGCAAGACTGGTGCATGGGCGCGGCATGAAAAATGTCCTGGTCACCAACGGATGCGCCAGGCTGCCTGTTTTAGAGGAACTGCTGCCCTGGATCGACGCCATGAATATTGACCTGAAGGGTTTTACAGAGGCTTATTACCGGAAGCTGGGCGGGGATTTGGAAACGGTAAAATGTTTTATTGCAAGGGCGGCGCAGGACTGTCATGTGGAACTGACAACCCTGATCGTCCCGGGTGAAAATGATTCCCTGGAGGAGATGAAGAGGGAAGCGCAGTGGATTGCCTCGGTGGATCCGGAAATCCCGCTGCATGTGACACGTTTTTTCCCGCGGTACAGGATGAACGATCGGGATGCGACAGCGGTGGAAGCCGTATATCAGCTCCGGGATACGGCGGCGCAGTATCTGCGGTATGTGTATACAGGAAATTGCTGAACGTTACTTTTATTTCTGATGTAGAGAGGGGAAAACCGACTGCTGAGATCGAAAAGACCATCCGCCTGATAAATATTCTGGGACTGGATCTGCTGGTGGAGAAACGGGGATAGAACTACATCACATCACCCCCATGCTCAGGGCGAAGCACAGCTGGGCGGCGTAGTAGGTGCCGTGTATGGCGCGGTTCATGCCGGCGGTATGCCGGTCGCCGAAGCAGAACGCAAACAGAATATTGTCGCTGGTGAGAAACAGCAGTGCGCCTGCAGCGAACAGAAGCAGCTGCGGGGACGGCTGTCCGGCGGCAGCTCCCCAGGAGACGCCGAGGGTCACAGACAAAAGCAGCATATAAATGGTCAGGGGAATCTGCATGGTTCCCGCCTGCATATTCCTCCGCTTCAGATAGAGCAGGGAAAGGAGAAATCCGGCCAGCCCCACAGGGATGGAAGCTCTCAGAAGCGGAAACTGGCAGTGGAACAGGGCCAGGAGATACATGACATGTCCGATGGCAAAAGCGGCTCCGCCTGCGGTAAAGCAAAGATCGTGTTTGGCGGGATACGGAAACCGTAAGGCCAGAAGTTCATCACCTGCCAGTCCCAGGATCAGGCCGGCCATGACCGGCAGCGCAAAATGCCTGTCCGGGCAGACAGACGCAGTCAGCGCCCCGGCAGCGACAAAGCAGAGCCCGGTGATGCCTTTTAAAAGGATGGCTTTCCTGTGCTCCTGCCTCCGGGATACGCCTAAAAAATGGTGCGCAGCCAGGATACAGATCACGATCAGGATCGTAAATAATGTCCACAGAATGGATGGTTTCATGATAGTTCCCCCAATTTCTTTTATATGGATAGTATAATCCATCAGAAAGAAAAGTGAAAGGGATTTGAGCAGGGAGTGAGCAAATCCGATTCCATAACTCTAAAGCCGAAAAAATCCATAGAAGACAGAATTACGGCGATTTATGTGGAACAGACTCTTTTCCATCCAGTTTCAGAAGCTCATACGACACCAGGATATGCAGCCTGACTTCCGGCAGATCCAGATCACAGTCGATCAGCTCCCGCAGACGGCCAAGCCGGTAAGTCAGCGTGTTGCGGTGGATATGTAAGGCCGAAGCGGTGAGGGACTGGCTTCGTTCGTGCCGGATGTACAGATAGAGCGTGAGGCCAAACTCGGTATGATTCCGGGCGTCGTATTCCTGGAGCTGTGCGACTGCCGGGTGGATCAGACTGGCGTGGGAGTGCTCTTTCAGGATGGAAAACCCATAGCGCAGCAGATAATTCTGGAAATTGTAGATCTGTCCGATTTCACCGGGGCAGAAACGGGCGGTGATCTCCGTCTGCTGAAACTGTTCAGACAGAAGTTCCAGTTCCCGGAACGGGCTGCTGCAGCAGCCATAATACCCGCTTTTTTTTAGCCAGGGAGAAAGTTCCCGGATGATGGAATCCATATCCTGCATCCGGAGATTGCACAGGACACAGATATAATTATCATGCGGGATCGCATGCGCACAGGAAAACAGATCGTTGATGGTATGGCACAGATGACTGTGGATATTATAGGTGTCGGATATATTGGTCAGCGTAAGCAATAGTTTCAGATCATGATCCTCCCAGTGCAGTAGGTTCAGGTGATGGTTAAAATACTCATAGTCGCATTTCTGTCCGGAAAGCGCAAAATGGAACAGGGAATCCAGAAACAGCGTGGCCTGCTGCTGGGAATGGGAATCAAACCACCGGTCTGCATACTGACAGAACATCCGGAACAGATCGATGGTTCCCTGAGAAACAGCTTCCCCAAGAACCAGCAGATTGGTAACGCCCACCCAGGTGCTCTTCAGAAAAAAATTGTGGCAGTATGCCGGATGTGGCAGAATCGGATCATCGACAAAATAAATCCCGCGTTTCTGAAAGTAAGACCTGGCGTAATTCTGATTGAAATGCAGGATGAAGTCCATGTTGGTGCTGCCGTATTCCTGCATCTCATCCCAGTACTGGTCTACCTGTCCTTTCGGATACCCGGAGGACATGGCGAGAAGTCTCTGCCCGGAATCCAGGACAAATACCGGCTCCTGTATGATCGTTTCGCTGTGCCGCAGCAGATCCTCGATCATACATCCGCCGGAGATCAGTTCCAGCATTTCTGTATTCCATCTGGAATAAAACTCCATGGCTTCCAGAACTCTGTTCAGCACTTCTTCTACATCACAGCATGGCAGAAGAATCTGGTCATTTCTGTGAGAGCAGAGTACAAAATCTTCTGGAATTCCGGAAAAATCTTTCATGCGGCCGATATAGAGGGTATGATCGTTCATCGGCGTGCTGGAGGAAAACAGACGGATCGTGTCGATGGTCATCGTATTCTCTTTGATCTGAATCGTCGGCTGGAAATCTTTCAGCCATTCGGCGAAAATCCACATACTTAAATACATAAATCATGTCTCCTTCTGCAGTCTGGTGAAATTTGGTCAAAACGACCGAATGTTTCTCTGAAAATACATTGTATATTTGTCATAATGGCCGTTTATTGTTCGTTTTGAATATATTATACTGGCTTCATCAATCAATTGTAAAGGAGAAAATGGTTATGGAGCAAACGAAAAAACAAAGGCTCGGGTTTGGTTTCTATGGCTGGATGCTCATGATCTTCCAGGGCGGGGCATTCTTCACCCAGGTGGTATTTACCAATTATCCCATGAACATCCTGGCGGATTTCTACGGCGGCGCGACTTTTGTACCAATGGTATTTACCATCGCTACTTTTGTGGCGATCATTATGCAGCTGGTATTATCGCGGTTCATCGGAAAAGTGAGGAACATGAAAAACCTGACGCTGATCTTTGGGGCGATTTCGCTGGCGATGGGATGTATCATTACTTTTTATCCCGTTCCATTTGGTGTCAGCGGCGTGTGGATTACGGCATACTTTATTGAGAGTGTCTGTGTCAACATGTACTGTACCTTCACCTGTGGAATCCTGGTAGGGCAGTGGTTCCCGAGACGGAAAGGAACCATCATGGGGATCACGACCATCATGTTTCCGGTAGGCAATGGTCTGATCAGTGTGTTTGCGGCAAATGTATTCAAAACAGGGGCGCCTACGCCCTCCAGCGCATTCCTGCCTTTCCTGATTGCCTGCATCGCCACCTGGCTGGTGGGGCTGATTTTTGTAAAAGATTATCCGGAACAGTGTGGAGCTTACCGGGACAATGACCGGAGCTTTACGCCGGAGATGGCAAAAAAAATGATGCTGGAGGAAATCGAAAATAAGAAAACAACGGTATGGACAACCGGTCATACGCTTTCTAACCGGGATTTCTGGTTTATCAGCATTGTCTGTGGTTTCCTTCTGATGTTCTCTGTAGGCATGATGACGCAGACGGCAACGATTGTGGCGCAGTTTGAGACACTGAACTATACGATGGTTATGATGCTGATCATGGTATTTGGAATCATCGGAAGCTACATACTGGGAGTGATCGACACTTGGATTGGGACGAAAAAAGCAATTGCAATTGCAGTGATCGTAATGATCCTGTCCGGTATCTTCGGGGTGATCCCGAATGCAGCCTGTCTGATCGTATCTTTGATCCTGCTGGCAGTATTCATGGGTGCTTCCTCCAACTTTACGGTTTCCGCAGCGGCACAGTACTGGAGGCGCGAGGATTTTTCCAGTGTGTTTGCCTGTTTGAACCCGGTTGCAAATATCTTTAATGCGATTGCGCCGACCGTGATTGCCTTCCTTCTGTATACAGCCTTTGGTTACCGCCTGTGTTTTGTGGTGACGGCAGTCTGCGGCGCGGTCAGCCTCGTTCTGATTTTGCTCTTCAGCGCAAAACATGTGAAGGAAGTGGATGACAAATACAGGGCGGCAGCCGGAAAATCACTGGATGATAAGCTGTCCGGCAGAAAATAACGCTAACATATCAAAATCCCTATAAAAGCAGTGAAACAGGCTGCGGTAAACATTTACTGTACATAGAGGACAGTAAACAAAAAGGTGCGGGCGGCTGCGAATCTGCAGCTGTCCGCATTGCGATTCTGAAAAAGACAGGTTAAATATAGAAAGAAACAGCAGGAGGATTTGTAAAATGAAGGTATTAGGGCTTTGTTCCGGAAGGAAAAATGGAAACACAGAAATCATGATGAAGGAAGCTTTTATGGCGATCGAGGAAAAATGCGGCGCAGAATGTCAGCTGGTGCGGATCCAGGAGACGACGATCAACACCTGTACCGGGTGTGAGAGCTGCATGATCAATCATCTGAAGGGAAACTGGGATTTCCGCTGTGTGCACAAAAACGGCAGCGACCATTTTTACTTTATCGAGCAGCTGATGCGGGAGGCGGATGCGATCATTGTATCCAGCCCGGCGTATAATCTGCTGCCTACCGGCCAGCTGATTAAGTTTCTGAATAAGATGCATGCCAGCGGAAACTACCGGGATGTGGTGGAACAGGAGAATAAGATCGGCGCGGCGTTTTCCCTGGGCGGCACGGACTGGACGAACTTTACATTGAATGTCTGCAAGATGATTGCCATGGAGCTGACAGGATCCTATGAGGCGCTGGTGGATGCGGTACATTTTGATTTTGTTCCTTCCAAGGGGGCGATTGTCCTGGAGGATGAGATGCTGGAGCGGATGCGCCAGCTGGGAGAGCATGTGGCGGACGCTCTGCTGGCGAAGGAAAAGGGTGAGAAGACTTCTTACGCAGGAATGCGGGGTATCTGTCCGGACTGCCATGGAAATCTGCTGGAGATTCGGGCGGACGGAATCTACTGTCCCCAGTGTCTGACCAAAGCGAAGGTCAGCATGGTAGACGGGGAATTCGTGGCAGAATTTACCGAGGAGGCAAGAGAAAGGAACCGCTGGTCAATCTGGGGCAAACGGCTCCATGACGATAATATCCGAAAAGGCCATAAAAAAGCTGCCGAAGGCAAAGCGCAGATCGCGGAGAGGACAAAGAAGTATCTGGAGTATGACCGGGCAGTCCAGCTGCCGGAACTTCTGGAGGAGTAACATACTGGAGAAAACAGACTGAAACAGGCAGGCTGCGGCGTCACGGACGCCGCAGTTTTACATTGGTGCTCACTCCCATATTATTGTACAGACCACACAGTCCCTGAGCCGGATGATTTCCAATATTCTGAAGCTGAACAAACTGGAAAATCAGGAGATGCGTCCGGTGAAGCAGTTTTATCCTGCCGGAGAGCAGCTGCGCAGATGTGCGTTGAACTATATGGAGCGGTGGGAGAAAAAGGAAATATATCTTCGATAAGTTTTATCAGGCGGATGAATCTCATTCCTCCGAGGGCAACGGGCTGGGGCTTGCCCTGGTGAAAAAGATTCTGGAGATCCTGCACGGGGAAATCCGGGCGGAGAGCAGGCCGGGGAAAGGAACGGTGTTTTCGGTGATGCTGCCGGTAGAGGGGTAAGAGGAAAATTCTGGCTCTGAAGGTTTTAAAAATGCAGTTTTTATGATATCCTGTAGTCAGGTGTTTATGGAGTGTAAAGGGGGCAGGTCATAAGAATGGCAGAATCGTTCCAGAGAGAAAGGGTATTTATCAACTGCTCGAACCATCCTTCTGTTCAGTGGGGGGAGGAACAGAAAAAAGCGGCAGCAAATTACGGGAAAATTGTGGATTATCCGTTCCCGGAAGTGGATCCGTCCTGGACGACGGAGCAGATATATGAATTAGCAGAACAGGTGTGCGGCGAGATGGCGGAATGTCATCCCGCCATAGTGATGTGCCAGGGAGAATTTACCCTGGCGTTTGCTATTATCAGCAGGCTGAAGGCAGAGGGAATACCGGTTGTGGCTGCCTGCAGCAGGCGCAGCGTGGAAGAGGTGATTCAGGAAGACGGGAGTGTACAGAAAAAAAGCAGCTATCATTTTGAAGGGTTCCGGGAGTACTGACCGTCAGGAAAGAGGCGGTTCCCAAGGGTCGTTTTTACTGTGTTATGATTCTGGAAAAGGGGAGAAATGAATGGGTGAAAAGATAAATTTTGATATTCCGTATATCCGGCTGCGCTTCCAGGCAGAGCTGATCTCAGATACGATCCTGCCTGTTACAAAAGTGGCTGCCCTCAGAGGCGGAATGGGAGAGATGCTGCTTCGGCAGAACTGTGTTATGGATCAAAATTGCGGATCCTGCAGGTTTCAGCGGTGCTGTGTGGTGCGGCATACCTTTTATTCCCATATGGAAAAACGTCCGCCCTATGTGACGGGGGCGGAGAGTGTGGGATATCTGATCGAGTGTACGGATCTGCGGACAAAATTCAGAAGGGGGAGCTGTTTTGAGTTTTCCCTGATCCTGTTCGGGGACAGTATCGCCTTTTTTAATATCTACCTGCAGGCTTTCTGCCAGCTTGGCATGGTGGGACTGGGAAAACAGAAATCCCGGTTTCAGATCCGGACGGTATGCAGCACCCGGGGAGAGCCGGTTGTCAGCGGCAATGAAGTCAATATGGGGGCGTACCGGATCGGCGCAGTCAGCGACTATATCAGCGACAGAAAACAGATACTGCGAAAGGGCGGCGGTTCCTGGATGGTGAAGTTTCTGACTCCCCTGAATATGAAATATCAGCAGGAAGTGATGCGGCAGTTTTATGGGGAGGCGCTGGTGAAAGGGGCGGCCAGAAGGCTGCAGATGCTGAATTACTATACCGGGACGGAGGCAGAGATACCGGAGTTCTCGGAATATCCTGAGATCATCCGGCAGTCAGTGCATACAGCGCGGGTGGAGCGTTACTCGGCGACGCAGGATTCCCACATGACGCTGCGCGGTATCACGGGGACAGCAGTTTTTGCGGAGATCCCGGAAGACTGCCTGGACTATCTGATCGCCGGGGAACTGATCCATATCGGGAAAAATACGAGCTTTGGGTTCGGGAAATATGTTCTGCGCAGGGAGAACAGATAAATTTTGTCTCTCAAAACACTTTTTTAAGACAGATCAGAGTATAATAAACAGAGTTATGGGAGAATGGTGGAGGGATAAATATGAACAAATTGTAAATAAGCCAAAAAAGAGGAGAAAAATGCTTGTTTTCAGAATATTCAGACAAATACCTGCAAAAATGAGGCTGAGAAGCCGCTGTTTCTGCGGGTTCCCAGAGGGTACCGTAGAAATGAAGAAAGCCCGTTTAGGGCGTTGACACACGACTATTTCGCAGAGGAAAAGTCATTGAGTTGTTGGTAGAAATGAAGAAAGCCTGTTTAGGGCGTTGACACCATACACATGGCTTATGAATAACTTAACTGCAAATCTGTAGAAATGAAGAAAGCCCGTTTAGGGCGTTGATATATACGAATGCCAGGTGATATTACACATATTTAAAGGCAGAAAAATATATAAAAAACAGGAGAAGAATTATGTCAAATACTAATGTATCTTCAAATGATTTCAGGGATTATTCTTTGGACTCCTGGGATCACTGTAATGTTTTGCTGCTGGCTCTCAGCACATTTCATCATAGTGGTGTGATGGAAGAAAACAAATTTATCTGGAATGATGCGGAAGAATATACCGGAATATATCAGTTGGATCCGGTACCGAAAATGTTATCGGCGCATCTGAAAAAACAGGGGGAGTATCTGGATAAGATGATCCTACTTTGTACAGATGCAGTAAGGAACGATCGAAAAAAAATGAAAATAGAATATCTGGATGGAAAGTCAGAATGCATTCCCGGAGAACTGACAGCGTTGGAGTATTTTAAATCCAAGATGAGACCATATCTGAATCCCGACATAGAAGAACAGGAACAGTTTATCGTAGTTCCGGTGAATGAAAAAAAGATAGAGGAGGGAATGGCTGAGACAATTCGGATAGTGCGTACGCTCAGGAATCCCAGACTGTATATTGATCCGCATGGGGGCTTTCGGGAGGTATCTCTTGTTGCAGAAGCCGTTATTTCCCTCCTGAAAGTAGAAGGAATTGAGGTGGCAGGTATTTATGGGATAGAACACGGGCAGGGAAAAGAGAATAAAATTGTAGACGGCAGCGCCGGGTTCCATATCTTTGATTTTGTCTCCGGTATCAATGAATTTATCAATTACGGACGCGCCAATTCGCTGGAAAGCTTTTTAAAGAAGAGTACACGAACTGACGGGAAACAGGAAAATGTATGGCAGAACAGGCTGGTACGGTGTATCCGGACGATTTCAGAAGGTATTCAGCTGTGCAATATCCCGGTTTTTGAGGGAGGGCTGGATGAGCTGACGCAGTTTTTTGCAGCTGCTGAGCGGCAGGGGCAGGGAACATTTTTCGAAAATACTTACCTGTCTGTTTTCATGGAGAATATCAGGAGCGATTATGGGGTGCTGCTGACAGATCAGAGAACGGTAGTAGATGAAATCGAATGGTGCAGGCGGAAGGGATTTTATCAGCAGGTTCTCACTCTGATCGAGAGCAGGATTCCGGGATATCTGGAGGAAACAGGGGTATGCAGTTATCACCATGGCAGTAAGAAAAGTGATGCGGAGGTCTTCAACTGGTGTCTGCCCTGGCGGTATCATCCATATCGTGGAAAAGATGCGCAGACGCGGATTCAGGAGATGGGGCAGAAATGGTATCCGCACAGAGAAAAGCTGGAAGGAAAACGGTATGTGGAGGATTCCGCGGCGAATAGTTTTATCGAAATACATATACCGGAAGAGCGGAAAGAGCTGCTGGATCAGTTCCTTCAGATGCATGTGGAATTAAAGGAGATCAGAAATCAGTCGAATCATGCATCGGACAGAGGTTCAAATCTGAGCCTGGCAGAAGTTGAGACAAAAATTTCGGAATATCTCAGAATCCTGCAGAAGCTGAGCGGCTGGATCTGTACAGCCAGGATACGGAAAGTGACGGATAAAGGAAATGTAATGCTGGAAATCTTAAGCGGTATGGAACTGGAGAAAACCCAGCAGTGCGTTTTAAAAAGGAGAAAAGATGGGCAGGGATGGAAAGAAAAGTGGCGGAAAAAATGCAGTGAAGTGCCGGATGCCGTATATCAGGTGGTTTTCCGGGGGAAAGACGGGCCGCAGTTTTTATTTGAACTGGCGGAACATATCGGTTGCTAACAGATGATTTCTCAGATAAAAATATGCCGGGCAGCATAAATCACGCTGTCCGGCATATTTTTTTGCGGAAAGTCTGAATTGTCGATCTTTTTTTTCGGATATGAAATTTCCTGGGGGAAAATGCTGTTCTATCATTATAAGAAAGTGATACAGAAAGTATATGTATTCGGATAAAATCCGGGAAATGCGGGAGGTAGATCGGCATGTTGCATACAGATTGGGAAGATTCCTTTGCCATTGAGGAGATATTTCCCGACGGCGGGGATACAGCTGTATACTGTCAGGCAGGAATCTGTCAGGCGGCGGATGAAGCGCTGGCGGTCTGTAAGGATACGACAGGAAGTGTGAATCTGCCCTGGATGGCGGAATTCTCCGGACTGTCGACAGACGAGCTAAAAGAAGCGCTGGAGAATGTGATTTTTCAGGATCCGGAAGTTTATGATGCCTGTCTGTGCGAGGATGCAGGCTGGGTTCTGCGCGAGCAGTATTTATCAGGAAATATCATGGATAAACTGAAGAAGGCAAAGCGTCTGAATAAAAAGTACGGGGGACGTTTTGAAGGGAATGTTCTGGCGCTGAAGGAAATCCTGCCGCCCAGGATCAAAATGGAAGAAATTGGATTCTGCCTTGGCAGTCCCTGGATCCCCGCGCATTTTTATGCGGATTTTGCGAAGGAAATCCTGGAACTGAAGATGTGTCCGAAAGTAAGTCATTCAGAAGAAATCCATCAATGGAAGGTGGAAGAACCAAAGGATGCAAAAGAGGCGGTTCCCAACATTTATACGTATGGGACAGGCCGGATGCATGCGCTGAAAATTATGGAGCATACCCTGAATGCGAGTCCGGTCAGAGTGTACGACCAGGTTTCCAGGCCGGAACGTAAATCGGGCAAGGCATATATTCTTAACAAAGAGGAGACTCTGGCTGCGCAGGAGAAGCAGGCGATCCTGCAGGAAAAATTCCGGAACTGGATTCTTCGTAATCCATACAGGAAGAAATATCTGGAGCGTCTTTATTATGATACCTGCGCCTGCTATATGGCTGGTCGGTTCGACGGAAATTTTCTGAGCCTTCCGGATCTGAATCCGGAAGTATCTTTATATCCGCATCAGAAAAGCGCCGTTGCCAGAATTGTTCTGGAAAAGGATGTGCTTTTAAACCACGCTGTGGGAAGTGGGAAGACATATTCCATGATTGTGGGTATCCATGAGAGGAAACGGATGGGGCTGTCAGAGAAAAATCTGGTTGTGGTACCGAATCAGATTCTGGGAGAATTTGAAGCGGCTCATCGGTATCTGTATCCGGAGGACGCGATCTGTGTTGTATATCCGGAGGATTTTGGCCCCAGGGATCGACAGGAGGTTCTGGAAAAGATCCGGGATGGGGAGTTTACAGCGATCTATATGGCGTTTTCCAGTTTTGGGCTGATTCCGCTGGGAAGCGCTTACAAACTGGAGAAACAGCAGGGATATGTTTCCAGACTCAGCGTCCTGGCCCGGGAATCTGTACTTGACTGGGAGAAAAGGAAGCTTCAGAGTCTTACGGGTCAGATGGCGGAAAAACTGACGGATATGATGACAGAGGCGCCTGAAGATCAGGGCGTTACATTTGAACAGCTGGGGATCACAACGCTGGCTGTGGATGAAGCGCACCATTTCAAAAATATTTCGCTGCAGACTCACGCAGACAATGTGGCAGGTATGCATGAGCATGGGAGCAGAAAGTGTGACGGGATGCTGGAAAAGGTCAGCTTCGTAAGGGAGCAGGGCGGGGGAATTGTCTTTTCTACCGGCACTCCGCTGACAAACTCCATCTCAGATTTGTTTGTTCTCCAGACATATCTCCAGCCGGAGCAGATGGAATTGCTCCATCTTGGGCATTTCAATGAATGGATCAATGCCTTTGCCCAGAGCAGTCCCGGATTTGAAATTGACATCGACAGTGTGAATTATCGGATCATGGTTCGTTTTTCCAGTTTTTACAATCTCCCGGAACTGTCCCGGATTTTTGCAGGTGTGAGCGATTATTACGATGGCGGGGAACAGATGGAAGGGCTTCCGGAATGCCAGGGGTATATCGATACTGTGGTTCCAAAATCCGGAGTGCAGGAGCGGTATATGGAAGAACTGGTACTCCGGACAGAACTGATCCGGCAGAAGCTGGTGGGCGGAAAGGAAGATAATCTGCTGAAAGTGACCCATGACGGACGTGCAGCCGCGCTGGATATCCGTTTGGCGGAGCCGGGCGCCAGGCCGGACCGGGCCGGGACCAAGACCTGCGCCTGCGCAAAGAATGTGTTTGAGATCTGGCGCAGATATCCGGATACAGCGCAGCTTGTCTTCTGTGACCTGGGGACGCCGAAAAAAGAGTTCAATATTTATGATGAACTGAAACAGAATCTGACAGGTCTGGGAATCCCGGAGAGGGAGATCGCTTTTATTCATGACGCGTCGACGGAGGGCAGACGCAGGAAGCTTTTCCGGGAGGTAAATCAGGCGTCTGTCCGGATTCTGATCGGCAGTACGCAGAAGCTGGGAACCGGCGTGAATATACAGGAACGTCTGATCGCGGTACATCATCTGGATGTGCCCTGGAAGCCTTCAGATATCACTCAGAGGGAAGGCCGTATGATCCGTCATGGGAACCGAAACCGGACGGTTTACCGGTTCCGTTATATTACGGCGGGAACTTTTGACGCGTATTCCTGGCAGATCCTGGAGAATAAGCAGCGCTTTATCGGCCAGTTTATGAGCGGGGCGCTTGCGGACAGGGAAATGCGCGATCTGAATGACGCTGTGCTGACATATGCGGAAATCAAGGCGCTGGCAGTCGGGGATCCGCTGCTGAAGACGCGGATTGAAACGGCCAATGAGCTGGAACGGGTGAAAATCCGATGTCGGCAGCGGGAGCAGGAACTCTGCCGTCTGGATCATATCGTGAGGGAGTGTCCGGCAAGGACGGCCGGAATGGAGCAGCAGATTGAACGGATCCTCCGGGACCGGGAGCATTTTGAGAAAAACCGTGAAACGATGACCAGAGATGAGCGGGAAGCTTTCGGAGAGGAGCTTTTAGAAGCAGTATCGTCCAATGCCGGCAGAGACAGGGAGCGCTGCTTCGACACTGTGCATGGATTCCGTATCCTCCTTCCGGCAGGTATGAAGCAGGAGAAACCCTGCGCCGTGGCAGAGGGGATTTCCGGGAACCGTTATCCGATTGATCTGAGGGAGGCAAAGATCCAGGGATGTATTCAGCGCGTAGAATATGTCCTGATGAATCTGGATCAGCGGGTCGGCGCCCTGCGGGAGAGGATGTCGCAGATTGTCCGGCAGGCTGCCCAGGCGGAGGAGGAATGGAAAAAGGGGAACCCGTTTGCGGCGGAAGCTGCGGAATTGTCGGAGA
The DNA here is from genome assembly GCA_944380065.1 of uncultured Lachnospiraceae bacterium. Classification (GTDB taxonomy): domain Bacteria; phylum Bacillota; class Clostridia; order Lachnospirales; family Lachnospiraceae; genus Eubacterium_I. Next base: position 13,835 of record CALWGM010000126.1, on the reverse strand, counting down.
AGCTTCTGGATATTGACGGGGAACTTAACCGACGCGCGGAAGACCGCGCGAAAGAAAAACAGGGAGGGAAGAACTGATGTCAAATGTATATAATATTCCATCTGCTGCGGTGGAAGACGTTGTGGAACAGCTGACAGAGTTATACAGCTCGGCCTATATGGGAGGCGTGCTGCAGACCGCGCCGTCTGCCATGCTCTGGGGAGCTATGGGCGTCGGAAAATCAACGGCTGTCGCTGAAATTGCGGATCGGCTGTCCGAAAGAATCCAAACAAAAGCGGCGGTTACTGAAATCCGTCTGCTGAATTTTTCCCCTGTGGATCTCCGGGGAATTCCTGCTGCCGACACCCAAAGGCAGTTTACGGTATGGCTGAAACCGAAAATTTTTGATATGGACAGGGACATGGTGCATATTTTGTTCCTGGATGAGATTTCCGCCGCCCCGCAGGCGCTGCAGGCGTCGGCGTATCAGATCGCGCTGGATAAGCGGATCGGGGAATTCCCGCTGCCGGAAAACTGTATCGTGATCTGCGCGGGAAACCGGACCACAGACCGGTCCGTTGCCTTCCGCATGCCCAAAGCCCTGGCAAACCGTCTGATGCATTTTGAAGTTCAGGCAGATTTTGAAAGCTGGTACAGATGGGCCGCGCGCAAAGAGATCGACCCGAGAGTGATTGGCTACCTGGCTTTTGACAACAGCCGCCTGGCGGCGGAAGCAGGAGTGGAAGAGCTTGCTTTTCCGACGCCCCGTACCTGGGAATATGTCAGCAGGCTGCTGAAAACATCGGGGAAGGAGCCTGCGGAACTGCATCTGCTGCTGTCCGGCTGCATTGGCGTATCCAACGCGGCAGAGTTTGAGAGCTGGTGTAGCATATACCGGAAGCTTCCCTCTGTGGAGGATATCCTGTCCGGACGCTGTACGGCACAGATCAGGGAGATGGACGTACTGTATGCACTGGTATCTTCACTGCTGGCCTGTGTATCGCAGCGGAAGGAGTCGCTGAAGACACGGGAACTGGAAAACATATGCAATTATGCATCCTATTTTCCGGCAGATTTTGCCGCGCTTCTGTTCCGGGGATTTCTTCAGATCCAGGGCATGGACCGGAAGCTGGCGGCAGTTTCTTCTTTTCTGTCCTGGATGAAGAAAAATAAGCGGTATTTATAGTGGGGGAGGGGCACAATGGATCCGAAAAAGAAAGACCTGATGGCGCAGAAAATTACAGAAAGCCGGGCAATGCTGGTAAAAGAAAATCCGTTTTTCGGACATCTGGCCATGCAGATGAAAGTTGCCGGCGCACCCTGTGGGACGGCGTGTACGGATGGATCCCGGCTGATTTTTGATCCGGATTTTGTGGAACGGCTGAACGACCGGGAAATACAGTTTGTAGTACTCCACGAAATCCTCCACTGTGCGCTGGGACACTGTATGCGCGGGAGAGGGCTTCATGCGGAAACGTATAACCGCGCCTGTGATATTGTTGTGAATTCGCTGATTCTGCAGATGTGGCACTGTACATCCTTTACGGTTGACGGTAAAATACCCGGCCATCTGACTCCGGACGGGCAGGAAGGAAGATTATTTAACGCGGAAGAGGTCTACGGGATGCTTGTGAAAGCAGGAAGACCCGGGAATGGGAACGGCAATTCAGAGGCATCTGCTGTGGATCGTCATGATCTGTGGAGGGGTATTGCAGATCCGGCCCGGCTGAAAGACATCTGGAACGGCCGGATCAGGAAGGCGGCAGAATCCTGCGGCAGCCAGAGCCGGCTGCCGCAGATCGCCAGAACACTGGCAGAACGGGTGGATTATGATTCCAAAGTAAACTGGAGACAGTTGCTGCACGACTTTATGCATTTTGACGATTATGATTATACATTCCTTCCGCCGGACCGGCGGTTTTCAGATCAGGATTTTTTTCTGCCGGCGTTTCATATCTGTGAAGAAGAGGGCAGGGTGCCGGATGTCTGGATCTGTGTGGATACCTCGGCATCGGTCTGTGAGGAGGAACTGTCTGACCTTATGGCTGAAATCCGGGACGCGATGCGCCAGACCGGGATGACCGGGACAATTTCTTTTTTTGACAGCTCGGTTACGGATCCGGAACCGTTTTCCTCGGAGGAGGAATTGAAGGCGCAGAAGCCGGTCGGCGGAGGCGGCACCAGTTTTTACGCGATTTTCCGGTATCTGAAGGAACATATCTATCCGGCACTGCCCAGGGCGATCCTGATATTTACAGACGGGTATGCAGAATGCCCGCAAGAGGAAGCTGCCCTGAGAGTGCCGGTGCTGTGGCTGATCAGCAGGGGCGGCCGGACAGATTTCCCGTGGGGAACGGTGACAGAAATATAAAAAATTTGCAGCAACAGCGTCAGCTCCTAACCGGTGGAAAAGTGTGGAGTTCAGGTTTGTTTTTTCCTGTTACGGACGTTATAATAAAAGAAAGTGTCGGAAGGGGAGGTATCGCCGTTATGGGAATCATTCTGAAAAGATCCAGGCAGATGTTCAACGAGCTGATCGGGACGAATTCGTTTGACGAGATTTTTAAAAACAGTATCCGGGATTACTACATCTATGGCTTTAAATCTTTCGAACAGTTTGCAAAGGGAAGGCAGAGGATCAATGAACAGTGGGAGGTTTTCAGCCGCATATTAGGGGCGAAATGGTACCTGGAAAAGCGGAAAAACGGAAGAAATCAGATTACCCTGAAAACGGAGGCTGTCGGTTCGGAAAATCCGGTGGACGACCTGTATTTTTTACACAACCTGAAACAGGGAGGGGATTATCTGGCTTATCTTCTGGATCTGGATCCGCGTTCGGATGTCCGGGGAGGAGTCGGACGTCTGCCGGTTGACCGCGGTACGCTGGAGAGCCTGGAAGGGAAAAACGGGAAAAGAAAATTAGAAGATGTCAACGAGTTGGAGTATGCCATTATACAGAACTGGCTGAATGAGATCGGACAGAAGGGGCCGGGGAAAGGTGCGGCCGGAGCAGGTGAGGAGCAGGATATCTTTATGCCTGTCCGGATCAACCGGCAGCTGAATATCTGGTCTCCATCCACGCGGTACGGCAGCGGATACCGGACTGTGATCAACCGGACAGGGGATCTGTATGCCTACGGAATCCTGGAAAATCTGAAGGATGATCCGAAAAGGAGAAACCGGTGGCTGCAGAAAGAATGGGCGGCGTATTCCCCGTCCGGGAAGCGCTATCTGCGTGAGACATCGGGGAATAATTACTGGTTTAAGTCGGATCTGACCATGGAAAAACTGGCGGAGGCCTGCGGCGCTGATACCCACAGCAGATACAGATTCCTGTGCGAGTTAAAATCTATGTGCAGATTCTTTTCCCAGTATTATCCCCTGGGGGAGATCGGGACGATTCTTGCCAGCCGCTGCGGAAATGAGGTGGAAGAAAAGGAAGTCTTCCGGTTTAAACATAATTATCTGCAGAGAACTCTGTATGATTATAATTTCATCGATCTCTTAACAGCGATAGAGAAGAACTGTTTATGTCTGGTCCGGTATTCCCACGCCGTCAGCTCCGTCTCTTTTGAAGAGCTGATGATCCCGCTGGAAATCAGGATCAGTGTGGTCAATGGGCGGGAATATGTGATGTATTACCATCTGACAGAACAAAAAATCAAAGCGCTGCGCCTGGAGTTTATTGATGAAATTACCGTGTATTCATCGGTAAAGTCCATTCAGAAGGTAAAGCCTGCAGAAAAAAAGGCGGGGCAGGAGGGACATACAGAGGAGCAGATTCTGGAAGAACTGGATGTGAAGTTTTTGGCCTCGTCTGTCGATAAACAGATCAGGACGGCAAAACAAATGCTGCGATACATCTGGGGGACAGAGGTGAGCGCCTGTGTTGTGAGCGATTCATGGAGGAACCAGCTGATCACCTATGAATTTGACATTGCCTGTACAGAACAGGAATCCTACATTCTGTCCCGTCTGGACAGGGAAAACAGAACAGGCTTTGAAAACCATACCCTGACCATTTTTCCTACAAAAGAACTCCGGCCCTGGATCAGAAGTTTCTATGTGCGTGTCAGACAGGTTTCCCGTATGGATACAGAAGATTTCCACATAGACGATGATGTGGAGGCTATGTGGGGAACCTATTATGGAGGGAGGTATTTTCAGGACAGGGATCTGGAGGCTTCCGGCAGGAGAGAGATCACTGACAGCGGGAAAGCAGACAGGAAAGCGGAGTGTGCGGAATTCGTATATAAAATTGAGGGAAACAGGGTGCCTGAGACAGAAGGACACGGGGCGCTGTTTCACGAACTGTTCAGCAGGTATATGATCATACTGGCAAATGCCGTTTTAAAATGTGCGGCAGACAGCAGAAAAAATATCGAAGAAGCTTTGCGTGAAGAAGCGGTGAAGAGCCTGGATTATTATAACACGAAGGAAATAGAGTCTGTGGTTCGGGAACTGAAAGCGTATGCCAGAGACAGCGGGCTGACTGACCAGAGCGGCCAGACCATATTTGTGATGCCTCCGTGCGATTACCTGTTCCATTTGCTTCCCCTGACGAAAGTGGAGGTGCGGTGGCTGCTGACGATACTGGAGGATCCTCTGGCCGGGATATTTCTGACGGAGGAGTGGAGGCGCGGGTTAAAGGAGATCCTGAGCCGGGCTCCGCGTACGGACGGGGCGTTTCAGATACAGAAGATCTGTTATTTTGACAGATATCAGGGGAAGGGGAATTTAGAATCAGAGGGAAAAAGGATTTCACCATCCGGGAGAATTACCAAAAAAGAACGGATATTTTTGAAGCTGATTTACGAAGCGATGAAATCAGAGAAAAAAATCAGGGTGAGCTTCAGAACCTGGAAAGGGGAAAGACGCAGCGTGATCTGCGCGCCGGCCTGGGTGGAATATTCGCGGAGGGATGACATATTCCGGATCTGGTATGTGCAGCATAAAACAGAGAAGATTATGAAAATCAACCTGCCAAGGATCACAGCGCTGACTGTTCTTGACGGAAGCAGATACCATCTGGACAGAGAGAAAAAACTCTTAGAGGAGCGATATCAGGACACGATGACGAAGATAAAAGTGGAATTTTATCAGGGAAAACGCAATCTTCCTGACAGAATCCTGACGGAATTTTCCCTGTGGAAGAAAAAATGTATTTATGATCCCCAGACGGAAAAATATACGATGACTTTATATTATTCCACGGAGGATGAAAAAGAGATCCTTGTGCGCCTGCTGGGATACGGGCCGTATATTAAGATTCTTGCATCTGAGGATAATTATGTTCTTGAGGAGATAAAAAGACGTATCGCAGTGCAGAGAGATCTGACACAGACGCAGAAAATGGAGCATGTACTGACGTTATCATAACACAGAGCGCGCCGCGAAGAAGGGCGGAGCCGGAAAAGGAGGGGCTACATGGGCGATGAGGAACGCATTCTCGGAGAATGCATTCTGGCAATGTATGACATTCGGGGGAAACAGGACTTTATTTACAAAAGCAATAAGATCAGAGAAATCGTCGGCGGGTCTTATCTGATCAGAGACTGTTTTGATGACTGCCTTTTCCCGGCGGCCAGGGATTGTTCTGAAAAAGGAATTTTCAGCTACCGGAGAAAAAAGAAAAAAGAAGATACAGATGATTTTACTGTGGAGCACTTTAAAAAGCGGCTGGAAGAAGGTTATATCGGCGAGGTCATTTATGACGGCGGCGGCAACTTCTTCGTTCTGTATAAAAACGCAGATATATACCGGGAGGTGAACCGCCGGTTTTATCGGGCGCTTTTAGCGCATACTTATTCGCTGCGGGTGCTGACTACCTATATTGATGCTATTGATTTTGAGGACTATCGGGGGGATCAGCGCAGGTTGTATGACAGACACCGGAAAAGAGAACAGATGGAGAGTATGATCCATCCGGTGAATACCCTTCCCATTGTCCAGACAGATTACCGGACATCTCTTCCACTGGCGGAACTTCTGTATCCTGGCGATGGCAAAGAGAGAAAAAAAGAGAAGGTAAGCTTTGAGAGCAGGAAGAAGATTGAAAAATATTTTCAGATTGATAAAGCGGGAAAGGAAGACCGGCAGATCCAGGGAAGTAAGCTCTTGGATGAACTGATCACAAAGAAAGGTGAGGAAAGCCTTTTAGCGGTTATTTACATTGACGGGAATAATATGGGAGCAAAGGTGGAGGAGTGTCTTTCCGGCCTGAAAACCTATGAGGAATGTGTGAAAGCGCTCAGACAATTTTCAGCAGAGATTCAGAAGCATTATATTGACAGGCGGATTCGGGATGCAGATACTTTGCTGAGCAAAAGAAAAAACGGAAAACGCAGGTTTGTGATTTATGCCGGGGATGAGGTGACATTTATCTGTAATGCGCGGAACGCTTATGATGTGGCGGTGGAGTATCTGACCAGGCTGGCGGAAGATGCGGAGGATGGTATGCCGGCCACGTCCTGCGCCGGCATCGCCATTTTCCACAGCCATGCGCCGTTCGCGGAAGCGTACCGGATTGCGGAGGAATGCTGCGAATCCGGGAAGAAGCGGATGAAAGAGGAAAAGATCGAGCACGCCAGTCTGATTGATTTTCACTACTGTCAGGGAGCATTCGGAACATCGCTGGGTGAGATCAGAAAAGAGGAGGAAACGGAGGACAGCAGCAGACCCTGGTTTGTTACTTACCCGGAGGGGAAACCGGGAGAGCTGATCAAAGGGAAGTATGTTTCCATGGAGATCGTACAGAGGATGCGGGAAGTGTTGAAAAACGCCGGGCGGAGCAATGTGAAGACACTTGCGTTCAGCGCGAAAAAAGGCGCTGCTGATTTTAAATCTGAACTGGAGCGGATCCGGGCGCATCAGCTGGAGAAGAAGCTGGATTTTTCCCTGGGCGGTTTGCTGGATGACGAGATGCAGAGAAAACTGATCTACGATATGGCGATCGTTTATGATATCTGGTTCCGGCAGACAGAGGAAGAAGCCGGAACTGCCGATTTGGACAAGCAGGCGGAACATACAGAGAAGGGAGAGGCATAAGATGAAGGACAGAGAATACAGGCTGATCATTACTCTGAAGTCAGATCTGTGTGTGGGATCCGGTTATTCCTATGCGGGAATTATTGACAGTGATATCTGTTATGATGCTTTGGGGCTTCCGTATATTACGGCCCGGCGGCTGAAGGGATGTCTCAGGGAAGCGGCAGAGCTGATCGGGCTTTCCGACAGCGAAATCTGCGATCTTTTCGGAGCCGGAGGAGCCAGCGGGGCAGAAGGGATTTTTATCGAAAATGCTTATGTGGATCATTACAATGAACTGAGAAATGATATTGCGAGGTCAGGGAAAAATTTCAGAACATACATTACGCCCCAGAGTATCTTAGAGCAGTTTACTACGGTGAAAGCCCAGACGAGGATCGGGAAAAACGGAGCGGCAGAAGGGAATTCCCTGCGTTTTACCCGGACTGTGAACCATTATTCTCCGCTGAACCCGCAGGAGGAAATGCGGTTTACAGCGAGAGTGGCGTTCCCGGACAGACTGGGCGAAGGGCGTAAGGCAGCATTGGAAGATACCGTGTCAGCGCTGCGCCATATCGGCATGAACCGAAACCGGGGACTGGGAAGTGTGCGCTGTACGCTGGAGTTAGGTGCGGAGAAACCAACGAATCAGGCGCCGGAAGTTCCTGAGATTGTCTATGTAGAGAATGGAACTGTGTGCAGCGGGATGAGCGACAGCAATGCAGAGTATACGCTTCGCTATACTGTAAAGAATGTGTCTCCATTGATTTTGAGTACCAGCAACGATTTTAAAACAGAAAAGTATATCAGCGGCAGAAGCGTGCTTGGATTTTTTGCGGGAGCGTATCTCCGAAGTTCCGGAAAAAGCGCGGAGGATGAAGAGTTTCAGAATCTTTTTCTCAGGAACCAGGTACTGTTCGGCAGTTTGTATCCGGCGGAAAAGGTCGGAGGCGGTTTTTGTGTGTATTATCCTGCGCCGGCGTATATCAACCGACTGAAAAAGACAGGAAAATATGTGAATGCAACCAAAGATATTCCGCGTACCAGAGAGAAATGCCCTGCAGAACTTCCGGAGGAATATGTAAGTGGAAACGGAAATCGCCCCAAACGGCTGAAAGGCAGGTTCGTATGCCTGCAGGATGGAAAAATATCTGTAAAGGAGCCGGAGACGGATATTGTTTACCATCATACCAGGAAGTCAGAAAAGCAGGAAGCCGCAGATGGGAATCTTCTGTATCCAACAGAGGTTCTGCGGGAACAGCAGTATTTTTCCGGAGAAATCACCGGCCGTGGCGATTACCTTCAGATTCTGGCAAAGCTGCTGACAGAGAACACACTTCGGTTCGGCAAGTCAAAGAGCGCTCAATATGGAACCTGTGTACTGGCAGGGAAACCGGAGATGATAAAAAAAGGAAAAGAGAAACGGCATTATCAAAAGAAAAAGCAGGTTCTGGCGGTGCTGGAGAGCGACGCCGTATTTGTAAACGAGACAGGCTACACGGTCAGATGTGAGGAAGTGAGGGAGCAGATCCGGGACAGACTGAAGATTCAGGAGTGCGGCAGCGACGCTGCTTATTCAGAGATCGAAGCGGGAATGCTCACCGGCTATTATTCCAAATGGAATCTGAAAAGACCTGCAGTGCCCATGGTAAAGGCTGGGAGCACATTTGAATTTGTTTTGGCGGAAGATCTGGAGACCAATCAGGAGATATTCTGGGTGGGGGAATATAACAGCGAAGGATTTGGACGGGTACGTCTTGTGAAAAATGATGGCGAAAGCTGCCGGATCGATGAACTGGATTCGGAAGAGAAGCCGGAAACCCTGCAGACGGGCATGGAACAGGACGGACAGATGCCGGGCAAAGCGGCGGCGCTCTTTCGGAAGATCCTGATCGGAGAGGCGAGGGAACGGCTGCTGCAGAAGGCCGCGAATACAAAACTGAATTTCCGCAGCGCATCGGCGCTGGGGCGGATTACGCAGATGCTGTCTGAGAGTGTGTCTGAGAACCCGGCGGATTCGCAGGCGGCATGCCGGAAATTTGTTCACAGGATTCAATCCATCAAGACGGATGAGCTAAGAAAAAAGGCAGAACAGATATGGAACGGCATGATTTGGACAGGCAGGCTGTCTGACCAGGGAGTTCCTGCCCCGGAGGGGCTGAAGTATCTTTCGCTGGTGGAAGAACTGAGGGAGCCCTATGATGATCTGGTGAAATACGGGGATTCGGCGAAGACATTTGAGGAAGAGATGGCGCTTCTCTGGAGTGATTATCTGATGGCCATACTGATACAGGAGAAGTACAATCTGAAGTATGCGGAGGAACATCATGAAGCGGATTAAAAAATACTATCGGATTCAATTTCAGCTGACCTCCCCACTGGCTGTGGGGAGCGGGGAAAATCACCTGACAGACCGTGATATCGTCCGGGACAGCAGAGGTATTCCGTATATTCCAGGGACGGCGCTTGCGGGAGTATACCGCAGCCTGTTCCCGAAGGAGATTGCAGAGCAGTATTTTGGCCCGGAGCTTACAGAAGAAAGGATAACTCAGTCTTCCAAAGCGGGAAAGAATCTCCTGACGGACAGCGATGTTGTTACTTATGATGCCTGTCTGGAGGATCCGGAAGGCTGTGTGGAAAAATTAGTGACAAAGAGGGACATGGTTGCCCTTGACGCTTACAAAACAGCAATTCCGGGAGCAAAATCTGACTTTCAGGTATTGGAGCCGGGACTGACATTTGTTACTTATATAGAGCAAAATATGGACGATCTGAAGCAATCGCGTATCGTGGATCAGATTGCCCGGGCCTGGATGGATGGCAGGATCATGATTGGCGCAAAGACTGGCCGGGGCTATGGGCGTACCAGAGGGATCCGGGCGGAGGCAGCGATCTTTGATCTGAGTAAAAGGGATCCGAAAGACGGGGCGTCCACCGTATCCGGGGAGAAACAGGCAGATCAGGTGAAGACGCTGGGCAGCTGGCTGGCATTCGATATGTATTGCCCGGAAGACGTAAACTGGAGTCCGGCGGAGGATATAAAAACCGGTATGCTGTGTTCCGGAGAGCAGGCGGGAATGTGCTCGATTTCACTGGAACTCCGGCAGCAGGGAGGCATTGCCATCCGCAGATATACGACAGAGGTGGGAGCGGCTGATTATATACAGCTGACCACTCAGAGGATTGCGGGGGAAGAAGGAGAAGATGAGAAAGAGGGGACGCCGGTGATCCCCGGCACTTCCTGGGCGGGAGCGTTCCGGGCGCAGATGGGGCGTCTGGATCCGGATTTTTGTAAAGGACAGCCGATTGCCGAAAAATTCTTCGGGAAGGAAAAAAATCAGGATGGCGACAGCAGAAAGTCAGGGATTTCTTTCTCGGAAAGCAGAATCACCGGCGGGAAATGGGTGCTCTATACCCGAAATGCGATTGACCGTTTTACCGGCGCTGCGGTCACCGGTGCTCTTTATACGGAAAAGACGTATTACAATGGGGAGACGACGCTGGAGATTGCCTGTGATTTCAGAGGGAACGGCGAGGCGGCTTCCGGGATCCGTTCTGATGAACGAGAGAAATTCGCACAGGTAATGGCGGCGGCGATTCTGGATTTGAACAGCGGCTATCTGGCAGTTGGCGGCCTGACTGCAGTGGGCAGAGGGCTGTTTGCTGTGAAGAAGGCTGTTGTAGACGGGAAAGAGATTGTTTTTGCGGGACGTCCTGACGGGGATATTTATCAGGATCTTGTGAAAGCCATTGCCGGAAAGGGGGAATGACAGATGCCGCAGGAGACAAAGAAATATGAAATCCATGACCGGGAAGCATTCCGCAGTGATTTTAAACAGAGAATTGACGTTGGGCAGGGGTACATTTTTATTATGACAACAGAGGAGATTGATTTCCGCAAAGTATCTGCAGGAGGATATAAGGAAGATGCGGAGATCGATCAACTTTTTGATCAGGGTCTGGAGATACGTATTTTTGATGAAGACAGTGAATGGAAATGGTTCCGCACCGGTATCGGGAAAGCGTACCATTTCCGTATGCTGAGGGACGATGAAGAGACCAAAAATGACTGGCTTCACTGGTGGAATGAGTCCCAGTATCTGGATATTGATATGAAAAGAACCAAAAAGGAAAGAGAAAAAGGGAAGATTTCTATAGACGAGGTGTATGCGACAGGAGGAGGGAAATATCCTCTGCCGGTCAAAGCGGATGATGATACGAAAATCAGGATACGCAATTATCTGGGTGAGGATGCTGATACCGGCGAGCTGTATGTGAAGGACTGGCGGCTGGCCGGGTTTGGTGAGTGGCCGGAGGAGGAATAGGAGGGAGACATATAAATGCAGAGATTTATCAACCCATATCATTTTATTTCACTTTCAGATCAGCCGGAGAGACGTCAGGAATCAGAGGGGGAGAAACTGACCGGCTCTGTTACATACCGCCTTCGGACAAGATCGGAACTTTTTATCCTGAATACGAGCAGCAGCAGGGCTTTTTCCTATACTCCGGATTCACAGGATGACCCGCGCAATGAGCATAAACGGTATGATTTTTTCTCCTGTGAGATTCTGGATGAAGCGAGAACCTATGATGACGAATATTTTGAGCCGGTGATCCCGGGAAGCGAAATCCGGGGAATGATCCGCAGCATCTATGAGACGCTGACCAATTCGTGCCTGGCGGTGCTGGATGGAGAGAAACGAATTGGGAAACGGACAGTGGAACATTTTAAACCGGCGATACTGAGATGGGAACGCGGCGGAATCCGTTTGTATCCTGCACGGGATGCCGTGAGCAGGAACCGCGGGGATTTTTCTGAAAAACGATATGCCGCATGTCCGATCCCGGACGGGGCAAAGGTTTATTTTACAAAGAACAGGCCGAAAAACTCTTTTATTAAGCCGGATGTACTGGAAATGACCCCGATATCCGGCCGGAGTCCGGGCAGAGAATGGGAAACCGGCTATCTGCTGAAAGGAAATCAGGGACCGGATATAGCTCCGAATCAAAACAGTAAATGTATTTCAGGAGATGGCAGGCGCTGTGTGATGCTGGAAACCGGAAAATGTCCCGGGAAAGATGGAGCCGGTGCGGAACATTGTTTTCTTGCGGAGAAGCATTGCGCACATGTATTCTATAAGCCGGGACAGAGAGAATCCTTCATGCTCAGCGATGCGAGTATGGAAACCCTGCGGATTGTACTGGATCAGTATCTGAAGGAAGCCCCGGAGTCTTATCAGGAATATGAGGCTTCTTTTCAAAGATTTATGAATCATGAAGCCGACGGCCTGCCGGTATACTATTCTCGGCCGGAAAGCATAGATTATGTGATGCTTTCGCCTGCGTGTATCACACGGGAAGTCTATCAACATACGGTAAACACGTTGGTTGATGCCTATCAGCGATGCAGCTCAGGAGAGCGGATTCTCTGTCCGGCCTGCCGGCTGTTTGGAATTGTGAATTCGGAGGTTGCACAGGGCAGTAAAATCCGGTTTACAGATCTGACCCCGTCAGAAAAAGCGGCCGACCGGAAAAGCTATTATACGGAAACATTGCTGACGCTGGATCCGCTTGCAGTCCCGCATCTGGAAAATACAGAATTTTATCTGAAGAAACCGGTGGATCCCGATGGAGATGAAGTCTGGTTCTGGACCTATGATTACTATACAGCCAAACGGAAAGATGGGCAGGTTGTTGTCAAATCCTTTCAGCCGGAGATATCCGGCAGGAAGTTTTACTGGCATAATCTTTCCGGCGTAAAGGGGTGTAAACAGAAAACAGCTCTGAACAGAACAATAAGGACGGTTCGTCCGGGAGTGGAATTTACCGGAAAGATTTATTTTGACGGAATCAGTGAGAAACAGCTGAAGCAGCTGCTCTACATTCTGACGTATACCTCTGACGGGAAACACGGGTACAAACTGGGAACCGGGAAACCGCTGGGGCTGGGGAGTGTGGAATTATCTGTGGATAGCCAGAATGATATTTCTGTTCGGAAATTCCATGAGGGTGTATATGAATGCACACATGAGATCATTCCTGAGAAAATACAGGAATGTTTATTTACAGAACTTGGACTGGATACCAGGATAGAACAAACCTTTGAACTCATGACCAGATATCCCGATGTGGAGACGATGGCAGGCATTCATTATCCGAAGACGGGGGAAAAGGATGAAGAAGAGGGATTCCAGTGGTTTATGGGGAATAAGAAAAACTATAAATATATCGATAGAGAAAGAAGAATTGATATCAGCCGGTCGGATCATTCACCAAGATACAGAATTCAGACGCGGATTCTGAACGAGCTGCCGGCGCTGGAGGCAGGGAAACTTCCATGGCTTCCGGCAAACCCGGAGTCGGGGGAAAGAACAGGAAGAAAACCGTATGATCATCATGGCCAGAGCAGAAGGGGGGACGCCGGATCTTCAGAGCGGCTGACCGGCAGAGTAAAATTTTTCAATCCGGATCAAAATTATGGCCGTATCATCGGGGAGGATCAGAAAGAGTACAAGATTACAGTAAACCAATATAATCCGGATATTTTGCCGGAGGAATTGCAAAAGGGATGCACCGTTACCTTTATCCCCAAAAAACTGGGCGAGACATGGCGGGCGAATCAGTGCAGGCTTAAGAGGTAGGCGGAATCGGCAGAATATAACGAAGAAAAGAGAGGACGATATATGGACAGATCATATCATTATATCGGGTGTTTCTTCCCGAAGGAAGAGCTTCTTTCCCGCACGGAACACATCAGTGAAGGACATCTCTTCCGGCTCATTGACGCACCCCATGTTACATTTGTTTTTGCCCCTGAGAAAGCAGAT
>CALWGM010000125.1 GCA_944380065.1 uncultured Lachnospiraceae bacterium | reverse complement strand
TACCTCTCTGTTCTATAAGATTTGTACTAACCTGCAAAGTCAGCAAATCTTATTTTACTCTGAGGTATCTTTTTATCAACCGCCTTTCTTGGAATTCCCTATATTTGAATTATACAGGAAGCTCCTTAGTGGGACAGGCCGTGGGCTACGCCTGCTATGGTTTTGCGGTTTACCGTCTCTGGCAGGGGGAGATCAGCTACGGCACCATGACCATGTTTGTGTCGATGGCCGCGTCCCTGCGGGGTTCCTTCAGCAGCATCATCGGGCTGTTCCCGGCGCTGATTTCTGCGGGTGTCAGCGCGGAGCGGATCATGGAGGTGGTTCAGCTGCCCCGGGAGTCCACCCGGGATGACCGCCAGGCGAAGGAAATGAAACAGCGGGCGCAGGAGACGGGCGCCTGGGTACATATGGAGCAGGTGGATTTTGCCTATGAGGAGGAAAAATGGGTGTATCAGGACGCTTCCTTCCGGGCGGATCCCGGGGAGATCGTGGCGCTGATCGGCCCTTCGGGGCAGGGGAAAACCACCACACTGAACCTGCTTTTGGGGCTGTACCATCCGCAGAAAGGGCGGATCGCAGTGGGAAATCCGGGCGGACAGGAGCTGGAGGCGTCTTCCTCCACCCGCTGTCTGTTCAGCTACATTCCCCAGGGAAACACGCTGTTTACCGGGACCATTGCGGACAATCTGCGCATGGTGCGGCCGGAGGCTGCGGATGAGGAGATTGTGCGGGCGCTGAAGGCGGCCTGCGCCTGGGATTTTGTGGAGCAGCTGGAGGAGGGGATTCACACGCAGGTGCGGGAGCGGGGGCGGCGTTTTTCGGAAGGACAGAAACAGAGGCTGTCCATTGCCAGGGCGCTCCTGGCGGATGCGCCGATCATGATTTTGGACGAAGCCACCAGCGCCCTGGACGTGGCGACGGAGCGGCGGGTGCTGCGCAGCATTATCAAAGCGGAACCGCACCGGACACTGATCGTGGCGGCGCACCGCCCCAGCGTATTTTCCATGTGCAGCCGGGTCTATAAGATCCAGGACCATACGGTCAGAGAGGTGGATGAAGACGGGATCCGGCAGTTTCTGAATGATTTTTAAACAGGCAGAGAGAGGAAACCGAAATGAGATGGATCAGAACTTTCATTATTCTATTTTTTATTCTGGCAGCGGCTGTGTTCGGCGTATCCAAAGTGCAGGAGTTTCGGAACCGGGATGTGACGGTTCCGGTGATCACCAGCGACCGGGAGATCTTAGAGATTCCCTGTGATTACACGCAGGATCAGCTGTTAAAGGGGCTGACGGCCTATGATGAAAAAGACGGGGACCTGACGGATGAGATCGTGGCCGGGAATTTCTCCCGTTTTCTCTCGCCGGGGCTCTGCAACGTGACCTATGTGGTGTTTGACTCTTCGGATCAGCCGGGGACGCTGACCCGACAGGTGCGTTTTTCTGATTACCATTCGCCGGAGTTTACCTTATCGGAGCCCCTTGTTTTTGAGGAAGGCCGCGGCAGTTATTCTGTGGTGATGGAGCGGTTGGGAGCACAGGATCTGCTGGACGGAGATCTTTCCGAGTGGATCGTGCAGACGGATACCGACGCCAATTACCAGAGGGCGGGGGAGTATCACATACAGGCAGAAGTGGAAAACAGTTATGGGGATATCTCATCCGTAAGCCTGCCGGTGCATGTGGTGAAAAGCGGTTCCCAGAGCGTCCGGATCGGGCTCACATCCTGGATCCTCTATCTGGAGCAGGGCGGCGCCGTCAACCCCGCGGATTATATCGGGGAGGTTTCCGGGGCGGACGGCAGCCGGATCGACGCCGGGCAGGTGACATGGGAATCTTCGGTGGATACGCAGACGCCGGGGGTTTATGAGATCCATTATACGGTATCTGACGGCCGGGGACAGACAGGAGAAACCTGGATGACGGTCGTAGTCAGAGGACAGGAGGTGGCGCAGTGAAAAGGGAAACAATCCGTTTGGATGAAATCAGTGTCAGGGGGATCTGCACCGACTTAGTGCGGAACCTGCTGTACATTTTTCTGGCGGCTGCAGCCATGTGGCTGGGAGCCACCGGCGTGGGCAGTCTGACGTATACGCCGGAGTATACCTCCTCCGCCACCGTGGTGGTCAGTGAAAAGGGAAGCGGCAGCGCCTATTCGTCCCTGGCGGTGACCAATGAGATGGCGGGGGTTTTCAGCGAAGTGTTCCAGAGCGACGCCCTGCGGGAGAAGATTTTGGAGGACACCGGGGAAGAGATCCGGGGATCCATTTCCTGCGCGTCCATCGAGGAGACGAACCTGCTGGTGCTGAACGCTGTGTCGCCGGATCCCAGGCAGGCGTTTCTGCTGATGAACTCGGCGCTGAAGCATTATGAGGATGTGTCCGGCTATGTGTTTTCCAATGCGTCTCTGGAGATGGTTCAGGAGCCCCAGGTGCCGGAGCGGCCCTCCAATGTGTCGCGGCTGATTTCCATGAGGAACCTGCTGGCGGCAGGCGGGGCGGCGTTGGTGATCCTGATCGTCATTCTGTTTTATCTGTTCCGGTTTACGGTCAAGAACGCGGTATCTGCGTCCCGGCAGTTAGACGGAAAGATCCGGGGACTGATCCCCTTTGAGAAGAAGACCGCCGGAAAAGGGAAGGAGCGGAAGAAACAGGCTCTGCTTTTGTCCTCCCCGCTGGTCAGCATGAGTTTCGCGGAGGCCAGCCGTAAAGCGGAGGCCCGGGTGGAGGCTCATCTGCGCAGGAAAGGGCTGAAGGTGCTCTTAGTGGCCAGCGTCAGTGAAAATGAGGGAAAATCCACCGTGGCGGCGAATTTGGCTCTGGCGCTGGCGGAAAAGCATAAAAAGGTTCTGCTGATCGACGCGGACCTGCACAAGCCTGCGCTGTATAAGATCTTTTCCAAACATTCCCAGGAGAATCTTTCCTTGGAGGATGTCCTGCGGGGAAGGGTGGACGGGAGAAGCGCTGTGACGGCGGACCGGCAGCACCATCTGTATCAGCTGCTGCAGTTTAAGCCGGCCGCGGATCCCGCGGCTCTGCAGGGACGCCCGGAAATCAGGGATCTGATGCAGACCTGGCGGGAGGAGATGGATTATATCATCATCGACAGCTCCCCGGTGGCTGTTTCGGCAAACGCGGAGGTGTGGATGGAGCTGGCAGATTCGGTGCTGCTGGTGATCCGTCAGGACTGGTCGGATGTGCGCGTGATCAATGATACGGTGGATCTGGTCTGGCAGAGCGGGACAGATTTTGCCGGGTTTATCCTGAATGCGTTCCGGGGGGAGTGGACGCAGGCAGGGCAGGGATATGGGTACCGGGAATATGCCTCCGGCCGGGAGGATGAGCCAGAAGGGAGACAGCGCGATGGAAGAATATAGGAGGAAAAATGCTTCCGCCGGGGAGGCGGAGGAGATGGAAATTGACCTGTTGGAGCTGGCCAGGGATTTTTTCCGGGTGTTCCGGAAGTTCTGGTGGCTGTTTTTGCTCCTGATGGCGGTCTGCGCCGGCGGATATGGGCTGTACAGCTATCTGACCTATACGCCGGCCTACCGCTGCAGCGCCACCTTCACGGTGTCTGCCGGAGATGAGGAGAGCGGCAGCTACAGCTTTTACTATGACCAGAATTCCGCGGATCAGCTGTCGAAGACGTTTCCCTATATTCTGGACAGCAGCTATTTCCGCAGCGTGCTCTCAGAGCATCTGGGGCAGCCGTCGTTAAACGGCACGATCACGGCGGAAACTGTGGAGAACTCCAATATGGTGACCATGACGGTGGAGAGCCCCAACGCGCAGGACGCTTTGAACATTCTGCAGACGGCGCTGGAGATCTATCCGGAGACCGCGCGGTTTGTATTGGGCGCGACCCAGTTTCATCTGATTGATACGCCGGAAATGCCGGAGGCGCCGTATAATCAGCCGGATCTGGTACGGACAGGCGGGATCGGGATCCTGGCGGGGGCGGCGGCCGGAGTGATCGTCCTGGGCGTGATGGCTTTTTTCCGCAGGACGGCCAAAAGCCCGGAGGATCTGAAGCGGTTTACCAGTCTGAAGTGTCTGGCAATGATCCCTTATGTGAAGTTTAAGGCCAGGAACCGGAAGGTGCAGGCCAGCCTGTCGGCGCTGAATGAGCGCCTGCCCTATGGATACCGGGAGACCATCCGGGCGCTGCAGATCCGGCTGGAACGGGAGATGGCGAAAAACGGGGAAAAGATCCTGATGGTGACCAGTACCATGCCGGACGAGGGAAAATCGACGGTGGCGGTGGTGCTGGCGGAGATGTTTGCCTTCCGGGGGAAGAAGGTTCTTTTGATCGACGGCGACCTGCGCAAGCAGAAGGACGCGCAGCTTTTGGGCTGCGGAGACGGATTCGGACTGCAGGATATTTTCCGGGAAGGCCGCAGACCGGAGGTTAAGATCCGCCGCCTGAAAAAACAGAA
>CALWGM010000124.1 GCA_944380065.1 uncultured Lachnospiraceae bacterium | reverse complement strand
TCAGCCCAGACATTTTCTGGACTGACTGTATTCTATCCCGGATCAGGAAACTGTTTTTCAAGATATTCTCACAAACATCTTAAGAAATCTTAACTTTCACTTTTTTCCTATTTGCGTCACGGCTCCTTCACTTACGGAAGTTCTACAATAAAACGAATGATTTCATTCTCGCTTTCACATGCTACAGTTCCGCCGTGAAGCTGAATAATCTCTTTCACCACAGCCAGCCCCAGACCGGAGCCTCCGGTGTGGGAATCACGGGAGCTGTCCAGGCGGAAAAACTGTTCAAACAGATGCTCTAATTTCTCCCGGGGAATCGTCCTGCCATGGTTTTCCACGATCAGGCGCATTCCGCCGGAAGCCTTCCACACACCGGCCGCATCCTGTTTTTCTTCTGTCTGCCCGGGCATCACCTTCCGCCCGGTCTCTGCTGTCTCCGGCGCAATATTCTGCCCGGCTTCCTGCCCCTCCAACATACGCTGGCGCGCTTCTGCCGGAATTTTCTCCGACAGGCAGACGCGGATCTGCGTATCTGTGTAGCTGTAATTCGCCACGTTTTTAAACAGGTTATCATACACCCGTTCCATTTTTTCCACGTCACAGTAAACGTAAACTTCCTCCGGCGCCTCAAAAGTAAATTGCAGCCGTTTCTCTGCAAAGACCGGCTGAAATTCATACAGGATCTGGTTCACCATCATCGACATATTCACGTAAGACTTTTCCAGTATCATATGGGAAAAATTAAACCGGGTGATTTCAAAGAACCCGTTGATCAGTTCCTCCAGCCGCAGAGCCTTTTTCAGAACCACCCCCAGATAACGCTGCCGGGTGGTTTCCGGAATATCCGGCTCATCATTCAGCAGGGTGAGATAGCCGATCACAGAGGTCAGCGGCGTCTTCAGGTCATGCGCCATATACATCAGCATATCATCCTTGCGCTGATTGGTCTCATGTGCCTGCTGCCGGTCTGCCTCCGCCTGAATCCGGATCTGGTTCAGCTGATTTTCCATCTCTTTCAGTTCCCGCGGCAGCTGGACTGCAGCCTCCCGATCCCGGTAGATCGCGCTGACGGCTTCGGCCACCTCCGCCATCAGCCGCGCAATTTTAAGAAAATTCAGCCAGGCGATCAGCAGGCAGCCGAACAGCAGAAAAAGACAGATGGCCGGAAGCCAGTTGTCATGCAGCATGTGGAGCAGCGGGAAAAAACGTTCCGTCCCCATCCAGATCCTGTTCGTTCCAACCAGATATCCACACAAAAACAGCAGTATGATCCCTGCTGCGTATACCATGATCTGCAGCCCGAACCGTGTCACCCATTTTCTGGATATTTCTTTTCGCAGCGTCTGGTTCATGCTATGGTACCTCCCTGATTTCTTCGTGTTTTAATCTCTGTCAATCTTATACCCCACGCCCCAGACGGTCTTAATAAATCTTGGTTTGCGGGCGTTTTCATGCAGCTTTTCCCGAATCCTGGCCACATGGACAAATACGGTGTTGTTGCTTCCCAGATATTTCTCTCCCCAGACCTTCTCAAAAATTTCCTCAGAAGCCACCACTTCTCCCAGGTGACGGCACAAATACAGAATAATAGAAAACTCGATCGGCGTCAGCGGGATCTCCTCCCCATAAAGGCGGCAGGTATAGGTCTTTGCGTCCACCTCCAGCCCGTGGATCTCATAAAAATCCTCTTCCTTTTTCTCTTCCTGCTGACGGTTATAATCCCCCGCCCTGCGAAGCTGCGCCTTCACCCGGGCAACCACCTCCAGCGGATAGAAGGGTTTTGTGATATAATCGTCCGCCCCCAGGGAAATGCCGTTGATCCGGTCTGTCTCCTCCACCTTCGCCGTCAGCATGATGATCGGAAACAGCCATTTTTTGCGGATCTGCCAGCAGAGCGTAAAACCGTCTGTGTCCGGCAGCATTACGTCCAAAAGCGCCAGGTCAATCTCGTGTTCCCGCAGGCACTCCCAGGCTGCCTTCGCCGTCGTACAGAAAAAAGTCTGATATCCTTCATTGGTCAGATACACCTCTAAGAGACTCCCGATCTCTTCCTCGTCATCCACGATCAGTATGTTTTTCTTTCCTTCCATTGCAGGCTGCATGCCGCTGTGTAGCCAGGCGGCACACTTCCTCCTTTCCCAATCATCGACCGAATGACCACAGAAACCCTCCGCAGGGCTTCCCTGCTCTTTGTATATCGCATCCGATCTATGCAAATGTTCTTCTTTCATATTATAAAAGTCCGACGCCGACAAAAACAACCGTTCAATTCTTAAGATTTCTTAACTTATATTCCTGCCGTTATACCGCCAGACAGGCGGTTCCCTTTCCTAAAAGAGAACCGCCTGTCATGCTGTTTCTGCCGCTGATAACAGCTTTATTTCAGATCTTTAAAATGGAACTGCTTCTCCCCGGAAGCATAATCCTCCACAATCTGTCCGTGTCCATACAGCTTATATTTATAGCTCACCAGACCTTCCAGCCCCACCGGACCCCTGGCATGGATCTTTCCGGTGCTGATGCCCACCTCGGCGCCGAAACCGTAACGGTAGCCGTCCGCAAAACGGGTAGAGCAGTTCTGGTAAACTCCGGCGGAATCTACCAGATCCATAAAGGTCTCCGCTGTCTGCGCGTTTTCCGTCACAATACAGTCCGTATGATGGGAACCGAAACAATTGATATGGTCAATCGCCTCATACACATCCGCCACCGGTTTTACCGAGAGAATGTAATCCAGATATTCTCTGGTATTGTCTTCCGGAGTCGCCTCCTCACAGGGAATCACCCCTGCGATCTCTTTTGTGCCGCGGATCTCCACCTGCTTCTGATCCAGGGCAGCTTTCAGCCGGGGCATCAGCTCCTTCACCACATCTTCATGCACCAAAAGGGTCTCCACCGCATTGCAGGCAGATACATACTGGGTCTTGGAATCAAAGATGATCGGCACCGCCTTGTCCAGGTCCGCATCTCTGTCCACATAAATGTGGCAGATGCCGTCCGCATGTCCCATCACCGGGATCTTGGTATTGTTCATAATATACTGTACAAAGGAATTGGAGCCCCGGGGAATCAGCAGATCCACAGAGTCATGGCAGTCAAGCAGCTCACTGATCTCGGAACGTGCCTCCAACTGCATCATGCAGTGCTCCGGCAGTCCTGCCTGTCTGGCCGCATCATAAATAATATCAAACAGTTTCCTGTTGCTGCGAAGCGCTTCGCTGCCGCCTTTTAAGATCACACAGTTCCCGCTCTTTAAGCAGAGGGAGGAAATCTGTACCAGGGCGTCCGGCCGCGCCTCAAAAATCACGCCGATCACGCCGATCGGACAGGTCACGCGTTTTAACACCAGCCCCTCATCCAGTTCTCTCGCCAGCTGTGTCTGGAACAGCGGATCGGGCATCCCGATCAGATCCCGGATCCCGGCCACAACATCCCGCAGCTTCCCTTCATCAAATTTCAGCCGTTTTAAGACAGGCGCAGCCACGCCGTCCCGCTGTGCCTGGGCCATATCCTCCAAGTTGGCTGCAAAGATCTCTTCCTGATGCGCCAGCAGCGCATCGCACACCATCTGCAGCGCCTGATTTCTCGTTTCCTCCGGGCTGGCCGCCATTCTGGGAGACGCCAGCTTTACTTTTCTGATTTCGTCCTGAATACTCATACCTTTTCCTTTTCTATCTGATGCACGGATCAGAGTTTCTGCTTTTTCTGTATCATATGATTATCATGATAGCATGAAGGACAGGGATTTACAAGCAGACAATGGGAATTGGTACGGCTGATTCCAGACCGGCAGGGACAAAAATAACCTGTACGATAACGTCAGGCCAGGGTTTCGCCTGCCAGACAACAGTCGTTGGATGCCGCCGTAAACTGCAGCGTCTTTTCCAGCATCCGCACATGGGACAGGAAGTCTTTATCGGTAAAATATTTTGCATGCCGGGGACAATGCAGAATGCATGCCTGGCACTTGATACAGATCCCGGAAACCAGGCCGGGATCTGTCCGGTCAATGCTTCCCATGGGACAGACTGCCGTGCAGCGCCCGCAGCCGTCACAGGTTTCCATATCCGTGACCGGCTTTGCCTTCAGGAACCTGGCCGGCGTGCCGTCCTCCTTCAATGGCGTATAGTAAGGCTCCGGTTCCGTCCCTTCTTTTAGAAGCATCGGCTCCGGGGCTTTGTCTGTCCTCAAAAGCGCTGCCAGACCATCCGCAAATCCATCCAGTTCTTCCCGGTCTGCCGCGTCCGGTCTTCCTGTGCCCACCAGCCCGGAAAACACATGCTGACAGACGGCCGCCGCTGTTCCCAGCACCCGGAATCCCTTCTGCTGCAATATCAGATGCAGCTCTGTCAGCGTGCCGCCGAAACTCCGGTTCCCATAGGTACAGACAGCCGCCGCAAAAGCGCCGTTTCCTTCCAGACATCGTTTCCAGTCCGGCATAATCTTATTGGGGACGCGCCCCGCATACACAGGCGTCCCCGCAATCACCAGATCTGTCTCCGAAAACACATAGTCTCTCTCCCGCGCCCCCGGCAGGGTAAAATCGACACATTCTACGGGGAGTCCCAGACTTTCCCCGATCCGCTTCGCGATCCCTTCTGTCACCTGCTTTGTTCCCCCTGCCGGGCTGAAGCTGACCGCCCAGATTTTCTTTACCATGTGAGTCCCCCCTCTTTTTCCAGAATCTCCCTGTATTTATCTGATATCAAAAACATTGTAACATGGTTTCTTTCATTTCTACAAGGAAATCCATTGGGATCCTCCCTGCTCATGTTTTGACGCATCAAACAGTAAATGTTTGCTGTTTACTTGAACAGGAATCCAGCATTTCCTTCACCATCTGGTTGACCATACCCGGATCTGCCTTCCCCTTCATGGCCTTCATGGTCTGACCCACAAGGAATCCCATGGCCTTCTTCTTGCCGCCCTTATAATCTTCTACAGATTTGGGATTCTCAGCGAAGATCCGGGCGATGGTCTCCCGGAGGGCGCCCTCATCACTGACCGTTTTCAGCCCGTGCTCCTCCACATAGATGACCGGATCCACATCCCGCCTGAAGATTTCCCCGAACACCTTTTTGGCCACAGAGCCATTGATGGTTCCGGCGTCCACCAGGTCAATCAGATCCGCCAGATGTACCGGAGCGAAAGAAAGATCCTCCGGCTCTTTCCCCTCTTCCTTCAAAAGGCGCATGGTTTCTCCCATCAGCCAGTTGGAAACCTTCTTCGGCTTTCCGCAGATGGCGGTAACCGCCTCAAACAGATCTGCCATCCGCTTGCTCTCTGTAATAATCTTCGCATCGTATTCCGGAATATCATACTCTCTTTTATAGCGCTTTAGCTTCTGGGGACGGAGCTCCGGCTGGGCCGCGCGGATTTTTTCGATCCACTCATCAGAAATTACTAAGGGAGTCAGATCCGGATCCGGGAAATACCGGTAATCCTGGGCGTCCTCCTTGGAACGCATGGCGTGGGAAGATTCTTTGTTATCATCCCAGCGGCGGGTCTCCTGGATGACCTTCCGTCCCATTTCCAGAAGCTCGATCTGCCGGTCCCGCTCCCCCTCGATGGCATGGGCAATGGCCTTAAAGGAGTTCAGATTTTTCATCTCCGTCCGCGTCCCAAACTTCGGAGATCCCATTTCCCGGACAGACAGGTTCACATCCGCGCGCATGGAGCCCTCGTTCAGCTTACAGTCAGAAGCTCCCAGATACTGGATGGTCTGACGCAGGGTTTCCAGATAAGCGATCACCTCGTCAGCCGAACGCATATCCGGTTCCGATACAATCTCGATCAGCGGCACGCCGGAACGGTTATAGTCCACGATGGAAACGTCCTCCCACTCGTCATGCACTAACTTTCCGGCGTCCTCCTCCATATGGATCTCGTGAATCCGAATCTTTTTCTGTCCCGCAGGGGTCTCGATCTCCACATATCCGTCCCGGCAGATGGGGAGGTACAGCTGGGAAATCTGGTAGTTCTGGGGATTATCCGGATAAAAATAGTTTTTCCGGTCAAATTTGGAATACTGTGTAATCTTGCAGTTGGTGGCGAGTCCCACCGCCATGGCATACTCCACCACTTTTTTATTCAGAACGGGAAGGGCTCCCGGCATACCGGTACACACCGGGCAGGTGTGGGTATTGGGGGCTCCGCCGAATTCCGTGGAACAGGAACAGAAAATTTTGGTCTTTGTCGCCAGCTCCACATGAACCTCTAATCCAATGACTGTTTCATAGTTTTTACTCATTTCTGCTCCACTCCTTTCTCTGATCCGGGGCAGGCATCTGCTCCGGAAATCCCCAATGCACCTTCTCCGTTTCCGTCCGCCTCTTTCAGCGCTAAGGGCGCATGTTCGTAAGCTCTGGTCTGCTCATAGCTGTAGGCTGCCCGGAGAATTTTTTTCTCCTGGAAACAGTCTCCCAGAAGCTGCAGGCCGATGGGAAGTCCGGCAGAATCCTTTCCGCAGGGAAGGGAAATTCCCGGAAG
>CALWGM010000123.1 GCA_944380065.1 uncultured Lachnospiraceae bacterium | reverse complement strand
GGCGTTCTCCAGGTTCGGATGATCCCCGTTCCCGTCATCGATCAGGTCGCCGTTTGCACTGTCATCTGTCACGCCGTCTGTCTGCGTCTGGTCTTCCTTTTTCTCCTCTTCCCTGTCGTCAGCCTTCTCTTCTTCTTTCTCCTCTTCCTTTTTATCATTGCTGTCTGTCGTTTCCTGTTTTGTACTGTCCTGCTGACCGGCATCGTTTTTCCCGATCCCGCAGGCAGAAAAAGTCACCAGACTCAGTGTCAGCATAAAAATAAAAGCAAGTTGTTTCCATTTTTTCATGATATTTCTTCTCCTTCTTTTCAAATATCGGTACTGTTAATATGAACCGTTTCCCCTGCTTTTATTCGCTGTCAGAAAACGGTATTTTCCGGCTGTTTTTATATACTGTGCCGTCATTTTCTCATTTTCGGCTGAAAGATCAGAGAAATCAGGTATCCGAAGATCAGAGCCGCGGATACTCCCACCGCGCAGGCCGTAAACCCGCCGGTGAACAGACCCAAAAAGCCATTTTCATCAACAGCTGTTTTCATCCCCTTCCAGAGCAGGTTCCCGAACCCTAACAGCGGAACATTAGCTCCTGCGCCGGCAAATTCCGCAAATGGTTCATAGATTCCCACGGCTCCCAGAATCGCGCCGGAACAGACCAGCAGCACCATCACTCTGCCCGGAAGCATTTTCGTTTTATCGATCAGAATCTGAACCAGCGCGCAGATCAGCCCGCCGATCCAAAACGCATGAAAATACTGCATGGCTACTTTTTCGCCTCCTTATTTTGATTTCTTTTCTCTGGCCGCCCATTTTCCTGTTGGCCAAAAATCCTGCTTTCCAGCACAACGGCATGCGCAATGCCGGGCACGTTTTTTCCTTCATTAAAGCTGATTTTGGACAGCAGCGCCCCGGTTGGCACGAACAGCAGACGCCGGATTTCCCCGGAACGGAGCATGGGAAGGAAATGCGCCGCAAGGGTTACCGCCGAACAGCCGCAGCCGCTTCCCCCGGAACCGGTTTTCTGTTTCTCATTATCAAAAATCTCGATTCCGCAGTCTGTATGATTAGCGGAAATATCGATCCCTTTCTCCATAAGCAGTTCGATCAGGATCTGTTTTCCCACCTGTCCCAGATCCCCCGTAACAATCCAGTCATAATCCTCCGGGGTTCTGCCGAAATCTTCAAAATGCGCCCGGATCACATCCATAGCCGCAGGCGCCATTGCCGCGCCCATATTCATGGAATCACGCACCCCATAATCCAGGATTTTCCCGGTGGTGACGCCGGAGATCACGATATCCCGGCTGTTATTCCAGTCTTTGAACGCCAGGTCATCCGGATCCTCCGCGAAAATTTTTTCATGATGGTTCCTGCGCTTCAGATCCAGATACTTCCCTCCCCCGGCAAGTAGAAAGGCTCCGCTGCCGGTGACCGTCCAGGTAGTACATAAGGGTCTCTGGTTGGCATATTCCAGGGGAAAGCGAAACTGTTTCTCCGCACTGGCAAAGTGGCTGGAGGTGACGGCGGCTGCCAGATCTGCATAACCGGCCGCCACCGTCATTGCCGCCAGGGACAGGGAAAGCCCGGAGGTCGAACAGGCGCCATAGAGTCCGATCAGCGGTACCTGGAATTCCTGCAGGCCAAACGAGGTGGCCACAGACTGTCCCAGCAGATCTCCGGCAAACAGATAACGGAGTTCTTCCGGCAAAACGGCTGCCTTGTCCAGGGCGATTTTCAACGCTTTCTTCTGCAGCATGCTCTCCGCCGTTTCCCAGTTTTCACTGTCAAAATGATCATCCTCGCTGACCACATCAAACTGATCTCTTAGAGGGCCTTTGCCCTCCCGGGTTCCAACCACAGAGCTGCAGCTCAATACATAGGGGGGATTTGAAAATTGAAGACTTTGTTTTCCGACTTGTTCTGACATACCTCATCCCACACAAAGCGGCGGACTGCCGTCTGTGCTTTCCTTTCTTTTTAAAGGTAGTATGTCAGAATCTTTTTTCCTTATACCGAAATTCTGATATTTTATAAAAGAGATCTGTGGAAATATTTTAATCGTAAAACAGGATCTGTAAAAAAACAGATCCTGTCCAAAGTATTTTTTTCAAATCGCAGCAGCCAGCGCCCTGCCCGCCGCGTTCAGCGCTGCTTCTGCTTCACTGTCCGGCGCCTCGTTGCAAATGACGCCTTCCGGCTCGATCATCTCTGCCCCTGCGCCTGTCATCTGCTCTGTCCAGTTTCTCATCCATTCTCCGTCGCCCCAGCCATAAGAGCCAAACAGCAGAATTTTTTTACCGGATACCGTACCAAGCAGTTCCTCTACAAAAGGATCGACCACAGATTCCTCCAACTGCTCCGCCCCCATGGACGGACACCCCAGCGCATATGCGGGATCATCCGCCAGGGAATCCGGCGTAATATTCTCAAAAGGAATGATAACCGGATCCGCTCCCGCTTCTGTCACGCCCTTTGCTATCATCTCCGCCATAGCGGCGGTATTTCCAGTTCCCGACCAAAAAATGATTTTTACTTCTGCCATGTTTCATTCTCCTTCTTCATTCTTTTTATGATCAGCAGGTGATTTCCCTGATGGTCTTCCCGGCAAAAAACTCTTCCAACGCTGTATTCAGCGCCTCATCATACAGACGGAACGTCTCCCTCGCCTGTTCTGCCTTACTGTAAACCTTCCAGTATCCGATCTCACAGTAGTTTTTACCGCCATGCCGGATAAATCCTTTCACATCCTCCAGCGGATATCCCAGGAACACCCCGGTTTCGTGCGGAAATTCCTGTGACTGGTTATAAAACCAGGAAATCCGTTCACCCAGAAACCGGAGTTTTTCCTGCAGTGAAATCCGGGCGCTGTAACCAAAATCCGCCAGGAATCCGGCAATCTCCGGGCGCTTCAGATACTCTTCCATCTGTTCCTCACGGTAGAGCAAGATGAGATCCCGCTGCGCGCTTCTGCAGAGGCAGTGATACCGGATTCCTGTCCGGTACAGAAAGGAACAGACAAACCGGCCAAAACCGGCAGGAATCGTAAACATGCTGGAAATTTTCATGTTTTTTAGCACAGGCGCGCTCTGCAGGATCATCTGCATCTGCAAACTTTCTGCTGTTTTTTCACTTTTCAAACATCGAACTACTGCTTCCGGCGGCATATCCTTCCCTCCTGCTTCCTGTTTCTGGCTGTGTTTCCGGTTTCCCGCCTGCGGCAGCGGGCACGAAAAACGATCCGGCATCCCTTATGCATACTGCTCTAAGATCCCCTTCAGCGCGCTGGCGCTGCTGCTGTGGGAACGTTCTACCAGCACATGATTTCTCTCCGCCTCAGCCACCGCGCAGTGCACCATCTTATGGGAAGCGGTGGAAGTAAACAGGATCATCAGATCCGGATTGCCGATCTTGTTTTTCAGATCTGTCTTCATTTTTGTAAATACTTTGGCTTTGCACTTATACTTTTTGCAGATATCCTTATACTGCGTCTCCATCCGTTCATGTCCGCCGATAATGACAATACTCATAGTTTTGCTCCTTTCACTGTTATTAGTTTTAACTAACTTCTATTCTAAAAAAATAACCGTCTGATCCGGTTCTTTTTAAGTTCCTGCATTTTCCATAGTTAGTTTACATTAACTTTTGGCCTTTGTCAATCTTTTTTTCACCGCTTCCCCCATCCCCAAAAAAGATCCTGCCAAAAATCCCCCGGAAACGCGTCCGGGGGAACCATAAATGCATCTCTGTTTTGCAGCTTACCGCATGGTAATATAACCGCGGTAATTTGCCAAGTTGTTGCTGGGCGTGTAATCCGCAACTGCCACGCTGATCACATTGTGGCGGGGCTTTAAGAACGGGAAGGTATCGGTCATTGCCCACTCCGGTTTCTCAACCGCAGCCATATCGTCCACCATAACCTTCTTCCAGCCGGATTCATGCTCGAACCATGCCTCGATCACCCAATCCATCACACAGCCGTTGATATCTTTCTTCACTGCGCTGGCCAGAATTCTCGTACACTCGGGAGCTGCCTCCATGATCGGGATCACCTTCTCAAAGAGCCATTTCTCACCCTCGGCCTTGTCAACACCCTCAGGGAATCCGATGGCCATATTGAAACGGTAGTTGGCTCCGTCCTCAATGGTACGTCCTTTGCCCTTGATATCCTTCTCCCACCACATGGGAAGGAAGCAGAAAATGAACGGATTGCCTTCCGCATTATTGGACTGACGCGCCGCGTTGCCTGCGTCACCCTCAGCTTCGATCTGTCCTGCGCCAAGCGCAGCTGCCGGGATATTTCCCTGCCATACCAGGACATCCATCGGGAAGGTCTCGGCAATCGCCTTGATCTCCAGACGGGGATCCAGATCGCTTACCAGCCAGTGATGCTCGGTCAGCTGCATTCTGCAGTAACCATAGCGGTCGCCGCCTTCCGGCATCGGGAAGGAAGGATAGAACGCATATTTGGTCACGTAAGGCTCAAACTGGGAGATGCTGTCCGGCACATGGGTCTTGTAAAGCCATCTCTGTAATTTCGGTCTGTAGTCCTCGCACGCACAATCTACATAGATCAGACTGCGCATCGGTTCAAATTTAAAATCTGCCATTTTTTTACCCTCTTTCTTTATTATTGCTGCAATCCGGCGCCTGGCCGCAAAGCGCACGGACCCGGATTGAAACTGCTCTGTTTGATCCAGGGAAACTTAAAAAGGGGAACTGCCCCGGCAGTACCCTCATCCGGCCGGGACGAAAACACCGCTCCCCTCTTCTGTCTTCCCTGCATTCCCCCTGTCATGTACCTTTCTCTCTTGAAAAGTATCTGGAAAGCCGGGCCGTACTGCACCCGGCGGCAAAACATATATGATGCAACATTTTCACATCGCAAAAGCATTATAACATACTTCCCGCAGTTTTTGTGTAAAATTATTATATTTTTTTGCTTTTTCCCTCTAAAATGCTCATTTTGCATAATAGATTTTATTCTTTTTCAAAATGGCAGTCATTTCCCCTGTAATATTGCACAATCCAGCCGCATCACCGCGAAAAACCCCGGCTCTCTTATGCGAAAAACGGATTGCGGAAAACCAGTCCCCGCAATCCGCCAGGCTTTACAGCAGGCTGCGCACAGCATCCCCGTCAAAGACCACTTTCTCCAGATGATCCACTTCTATCTGATACAGGGCGTTGGCCGCAATATGCTCCGCCGCCTGCTCCAGGTCACGGATGCCGGTGGTATCCGCATATTTCTCGATCACCGCATCCAGCGCATCCTCTGTCATCACTAACTCCTCCTCCCGGAGGTTCATGCGCCTGCGCACCTTCGGCAGGGCAAAGCGGGAGAAGATGATCTTTTTCTCCTCCGGCGTATAATCCGGAATATCGATCACCGCAAAGCGGGACATCAGCGGCGCGCTGATCTGGCTTTTATCATTGGCCGTAGCAATCGGATAAACGCCCACGGTGGGGATCATACATTCGATATAATTATCCGTAAATCCCAGATTATCCAGAAGCGTCAGCAGTACATCCGCCGGATTCCCATTCCCCTTTCCGGAGGCAGCCTTGTCCAGCTCATTGATGATAAACACCAGATTCGAAGCCCCGGCCAGCGTAAACGCCTCCATAATGATCCCCGGCTTGGCGTTGGCATAGATCCGGGAGCTTCCGGTCAGCTGTTCCGGATCGTTGATGGAACTCATATCCAGCGTAGACCAGGGCAGCTTCAGGATCCGCGCCACCGCATAGGCAATCTGGGATTTCCCGGTTCCGGCAGGCCCCACCAGCAAAAGCCCGTACGCCGGCAGCGTATGCGTACGGTTGATCTGGATAATGGTCTCTATGATCCGCTGTTTCACCTTTTCCATGCCGTACAGCTCCTCATCCAGGATCCTCCGCGCCTCCGCTGGGTCGATGGATTCAAAATAATTATTTTTCCACTGAATGTTCAGCATAATGGACAGCGCCCTCTGGGCATGGCGGCGCTCCTCCGGGGAAACCTCATGGGAACGTGCCACCGCCAGATTCCGCCGCGCCCACAGACGGATATTGTCCGGCATGGTTCTTCCCACACAGGCCATAAAATCCGTAATACTCTGGAGGCTGGTGACTTTCATATCGTCACCCTCTTCCTCCTCATCTTCTTCGTAAACGATCTCTCCCGGGGCGTCGCTGGCCAGGAGACGCTCAATCATAAACTGTAAAAATCCGTCCTCCGCCGACAGCTTGGTGCCGCCGCCAAAGGCAATCTCCCGGATCTTGTAAACCGCATATCCCTCCGGCGTATTTTTTCCGGACAGGCGCACGCTGATATGATTTTCCCCCAGCCATCCCAACAGGCTGACGAACCGCGCATCCAGCTTCAGGATATCCGCGCTGACTGTGCCGCCGTCCTCCTGGAATTCAAAAGAAGTCCGTTTCACCGGGTTGGTGAAAATCCCGTTGGAATGGTGCGCCCACTGTTTTTTACTGTTGTCCAGAATCAGGATCGGTTTTTCCGGCGTTGCCGCCGGTTCGCTGGACTGAAACGTGGTATAAGTACAGACCGCAGGCGTCCTGCTGTCCGGTGTCTCACTGAAATCAAATACGGGCATAATCTTTTCTCCTGTTCTTTATAAAATATTTTGTTTCCGGGCAGGGATTCCGGCAGTTTCCGCCGCAGAGCGCCTCTGCCACATCATTTCCCTGAGCGTTTCTGACACGGCCCGGACAATGTCCCTTTTCAACTCATGTCTGCTGCGCCCCCGGGTCGCCAGCTCCAGCCGGCAGTTCCTTTTTTCTTCCCCCCAGAGCACCGCGTAAAACACTTCTCCCGGTACGCTGTCCGCATTGCTGGGATCCGTATTCCCGGTGGTTCCGGTTACCCCCACGCCGATCTGCGCCTGATAAGCCATCCGGCAGGCTTCCGCCATCGCCTCCGCCGTCTGAGGGGAATACACGCCGAAAGTTCCGATCACTTCGGCCGGCACTCCCTGCCGGATCTTCGCCTCATTGCTGTAGGTAACAAAACCGCCTTTGAAAATTGCGGAAGCGCCCTCTGTATCTGTAATCGCCGACGCCAGCAGTCCCGACGTACAGCTCTCCATCGTGGAAATTGAAATTCCATGCTCAATCAGGTAAGTAACAAATTCTTCCATCTCTGGCCTCCCCTGCTTTTTTATTCTTTTGCCCTGCCGGATCTGCGCCGAAACTTCCGGCTCTCGCGGAACTCCGGCAGCGCGCTGCGCCCGGCTTCCGTCACCGGTTTGACCCATTTCCCGCCGCGCAGATAAGGAATGAGGATAAACAGCCGGATCAGCTCATCGGTGTATACAAAGGCAAATACCGCCAGGAACGGCAGATGCCATACCATCCCCGCCAGCCAGGTCATCGGCACCGTGATCGCATACAGGCAGCTGATCTCAATCACCGTACCCACCACCGGCTCGCCGCCTGCGCGGAAGGTATCGTTGATAATATAATCGCAGGTGCGGACTGCGCCAAAGAACAGGTAAATCAGCAGCATAAAGGTTCCGTAAGTCATCGCCTGGCTGCCCAGCCCGAACAGGGTAAACAGCGGATGGTTCAGGATCACACAGATCAGCACAATGGTAAACGTAATCATCGGACAGAAAACCGCCGACCGTTTGGCAAAGGAATACCCCCGGTAAAGCCGCCCGGCGCCCACCTCTCTTCCAACCACCACGCTGTTGGCGTTGGACAGACCGCCGAAGAAGGCGTATACAAACCCTTCGCAGACACGGAACGCCGCCATGGCGGCAATGGCCGCCTCGTCCTGATGGCCGATCACCACATTGATAATCATCTGCCCTACGCCGTAGAGCAGCTCGTTTCCCAGGATCGGCAGCACCTTTTTCAGATATTCCCCGGTAAAGCTCTTTCGGATAGCAAAAATCTGCGACAGCCGCAGACGGACCTCGCATCCGGAACGCAGGAGGAAAATCACCAGCAAAAGCAGGTTCACGATTGCGGACAGCAGGGTTCCCACCGCCGCCCCGGCCGCCCCCATCTCCGGGAATCCAAACCGTCCGTAGATCAGCACCCAGTTGACGGAACAGTTGACCCCGAGGGCAACCGCCGAACAGATCAGCGGGGCTTTTACGCGTTCTGTGGAACGCATCAGGACGCTGACCAGCACGGCAAACACCTGAAGCGGGTAGGCAAATCCCACGATCCGCATATATGGCGTCCCGATCTCGATCAAGGACACCTTATCCGTATAAATACTCAGCAGAAAAGACGGATGAAAAATGGACAGCAGCCCGAACCCAAAGCCCACAATGGCCATACAGATAAACGTCAGGCCAAATGTCCGGTTGATCCCCTTTTCATCCCTCGCTCCCCAGTACTGGGCAAAAAACAGAATCGATCCTCCTGCAAATCCCCAGTAACAGCTGAAAAACAGGGAACTGATCTGGGAACAGATTCCCACCGCCGCCACCGCCAGCTCTCCCTGATTGCCGATCATGATCGTATCCACCATACTGGCCGTATTGGTCAGAAGGTTCTGCATGGCGATCGGCAAAGCGATGGTCAGCATCATTTTTAAAAACATCTTCAACGTTACTTTTTGATCCATCTTCCTATGTTCCTTTACTTCACAAATTTCTGGATCGCTTCCCCAAACTCCTCAATACTGGCCATATTACCGTCCTCCACCGCATCCACAATGCAGTGGTTCAGGTGATCCATCAAAAGTACTTTTCCGGCATTGTTGATCGCCGAGCGCACTGCCGCCAGCTGAATCAGAATATCCGAACAGTCTTCCCCCCGGTCTACCATCCGTTTGACAGATTCCAGGTGGCCGATGGCTTTCGCCAGACGGTTGGAAACTGCCTTCGCGTTGGGGTGGACATGTCCTTCCCCGTGGGTATGGCCGTGGCCTGGCTCATGCGTATGGCCGTGGCCGGATTCATGAGCATGGCTGTGACCTTCCCCATGCGCAGGACTGTGTTCCTGTATATATTTTTGTTCTGCTGTACTGTTTTTTTCCTGCTCCATACGCTTCACCACCTCTAATTTGCAAAGCCTATTGTATCTGCTTTTATCAGGAAATACAACATGGATTTTCTCACTCCCCGCCTGCATGTTTCACAGAAGCGCCTCTCCATATCTGCCTCCCACTGCAAACCCATGATCCATCGGCCCGCTGCCCTTCCCAAGATCCAGCATCGCGCGCAATGCATCTGAAAGATAGCTTTTCGCCCGTTCCACGGCTTCCGTCAGGCCATAGCCCTTCGCCAGGTTCGCGGCAATGGCGCTGGACAGGGTACAGCCGGTCCCATGGGTGTTGGAATTCTCAATCCGTTCCCCCTCAAACCACACCAGCCTGCCGGATGACGGAAGATACAGCAGGTCGTTGGCGTCCTGGATCCGGTGACCGCCCTTTACTAAAACTGCCGTCTGACAGCGATCCCCGATTTTCCGTGCTGCCTGCGCCATATCCTCCGCCTCCGCCACCGGCATCCCGGCCAGCGCCTCAGCCTCCGGGATGTTCGGCGTCACCAGAGAGGCCAGCGGCAGCAGCTCTTCCTGCAGCACCCGGACTGCGTCCTCATCCAGCAGCCGGGATCCGCTGGTAGAAATCATCACCGGATCCAGCACAATCCTGCATGCGCCGTATTCCTTCAGTTTTTCTGCTGTCACCCGGATCAGCGCAGCCGAAGACATCATTCCGATCTTCACTGCATCCGGAAAAATATCTGTAAACACGCAGTTTAGCTGCTTCGCCAGGAAATCCGGCGGCACATTCATCACCGCCTCCACTCCCTGCGTATTCTGGGCAGTCAGCGCGGTCACCGCGCTCATGGCATACACGCCGTTCGCCATCATCGTCTTGATATCCGCCTGGATCCCGGCTCCGCCGCTGCAGTCGCTTCCCGCGATGGTCAATGCTGTTTTTCTCATCCCCTTCTCTCCTCTCTTTCTGTTTCCCGCAGCTTTTTCAGAAGATCCGCCGGATCCTGGCCGTACAGATCGGCCAGCGACCTGATTTCTTCCTGCTCCGGCGCGCTGTACCGTTCCGCAACTCCCGCAGTCAGGAAACCGGCGGCCTTTGCCGTCTGTAAGGCAAACAGGGCGTCCTCAACCACCAGCGTCTCCCCCGGCTCCGTGCCGAGACAGGCCGCCGCCCGCTGATAGATCCGTGGTTTTTTCTTCCCGGCCCCCACCTGGCTGCAGGTAAAAACCGCCTGGAAAAACGGCCGGATCCCCAGCCGTCCAAAAGCCCCTTCCACCAGTGGTTCGTCGGTAGCCGTCGCAGCCGCAACCGGCATCTCCTGCTGCTGCAGCCATCTTAAAAGTTCTGCCGCCCCGTTCCGCAGCGGCGCTTCTTCCCGATAATACCGCACCAACATCTGATTTACTTCCTCTATAATCCTGCGAGGCTCCTTTTCCGGGACATAATGCGAGGACAGATAAACCGCCGCCTCTTCCATCGACATGGAAAACAGAGACTCGTCCAGCCCCGGCTCCGGAACCAGCCCCTGGGAACGCACATAGCGGGAACTGGCGGTTACCCAGATTTCCACGGTGTCCAGAAGCGTTCCATCCACATCAAAAATAATTCCCTTTACTGTTTGCCCGGATATCTTCATCCTGCTGTCCTCCCCTTATGTGAAACGCAGCTATCCCTGCAGAATTTCCTGTACTTTTGCCCGCAGGCTTCCGGCCGCCTGCCTGGTATCCTCTCTGGCAAAAATCGCGCTGACCACCGCGATACCGGCGATGCCGCTTCCCCGCAGGGCGCCCAGATTTTCTCCGGTTATCCCGCCGATAGCCACTACCGGAATCGAAACCGCCCGGCAAATCTCCCGCAGTGTCTCAAAACTCACGCCGCTGGCGTCCTTTTTGGTCCCCGTAGGAAATACCGCCCCGACGCCAAGATAATCCGCGCCCCGCTGCTGCGCCAGCACGGCCTGCTCCACGGTGCGGGCAGACACACCGATGATTTTATCTGCTCCCAGCAGTTTTCGCACTGCCCCGGCTTCCATATCGCCCTGCCCCACATGCACGCCGTCCGCATCGATCTCTTTCGCGATCCTGACATTGTCGTTGATGATCAGCGGAACCCCGTATTTTTTACAGAGTTTCCGGATCTCTGCGGCCTCCTGACGAAAATGCGCCTGATCCAGACTCTTCTCCCGCAGCTGCAAAAACGTTACGCCGCCTTTTAAAGCGCCCTCCACCTGACTGTACAGTGTTTTCCCATTCAGCCAGCTGCGGTCTGTTATTCCATATAACAGCAGATCTTCTTTCTTACAGTTCATCTGTCCGATCTCCCTTCTTCCGTATTCTCACATTCTATAACACAGTCACTTTTTCGCCTTCATCCAGCCATTTCCCATCCATATGATACACAGCGTCGATGATCCTGTTCCTGTAAGCGGCATTTCCATCTCCGTCCTGCATCCGGCTCCAGCCAATCTCGCCGGCCAGTCCCATCACTGCCGCTGCGGCCGCCGCCGCTTCTAATTTCTGCCCCGGATTCGCCGCCAGAAAAGCGGTCGTCAGGCCGGAAAGCTGACATCCTGTCCCGGTAATCCTGCTCATCTCCGGCCTGCCATTGGAAATACAGTAACAGGTTCTGCCGTCCGTGATCAGATCCACCCTTCCGGTCACCGCCAGAATGCATCCCATATGCTCTGCCTGCTGCTTCACCCGCAGGGCCGCCTCCGCCAACTGATCCTCTGTCACCGCATCGGCCAGGTCGGCGTCCACCCCTCTTGCGGGCGCGGATCCGGCCGCCGCCAGCATACGGATCTCCGAACCATTGCCCCGGATCACATCCGGTCTGATCTCCTGCACAATCTGGGCTGCCGCCTCCATCCGGAAGCGGCTGACGCCGACTCCCACCGGATCCAGGAGCACCGGATGTCCCAGCCGTCGGGCCTCCTTCCCGGCCAGCAGCATGGCGCGGAGCTTTTGCCGGCTCAGTGTCCCGATATTCAGATTCAACCCGGCACAGATGGAGGTCACTTCCTCCGCCTCATTTTCATCCTCCGCCATAATCGGGCTGGCCCCGCAGGCCAGCAAAAGATTCGCCACGTCGTTCGCCGTCACATAATTTGTCATGTTGTGGATCAGAGGAGCCGCACTCCTCACCCGGTCCAGATATGTTCCAAACATATTGTCACTCTTCCCTGTATGGCGCCGCGCATTCCGTTTCCGGCAGCGCTGCCAAAAAACAGCACTATTTTTGTCGCTTCCTATGATACCAAGGGAATGGAGGAATTGCAACCATACAAAATGAAACCGTTCCGTCCCAAAAATTTTCTCTTTTTTGAAATTTGGACTACCGAAACGGGCAAATTTTCTATATAATAAAAACAGTGTATCAAAGGTAACTGTAATCTGACAAAGGAGAACGATACTATGCCAAAAAGAACTGACATCAACAAAGTGCTTATCATCGGTTCCGGCCCGATCATCATCGGCCAGGCCTGCGAGTTTGATTATTCCGGCACCCAGGCCTGCAAGGCGCTGCGGAAACTGGGATATGAGATTGTACTGGTGAATTCCAATCCGGCCACGATCATGACTGACCCGGAGATTGCCGACGTTACTTATATTGAACCCTTAAATGTGAACCGTCTGGAGCAGATCATCGCCAAG
Source organism: uncultured Lachnospiraceae bacterium (assembly GCA_944380065.1). Classification (GTDB taxonomy): domain Bacteria; phylum Bacillota; class Clostridia; order Lachnospirales; family Lachnospiraceae; genus Eubacterium_I. The sequence continues at coordinate 3,665 of CALWGM010000123.1, read as the reverse complement.
GAGCGTCCTGACGCCCTGCTCCCCAATCTGGGCGGACAGTCCGGACTGAATCTGTGCGCGGAGCTTGCCAGTGCCGGCGTCCTGGAAAAATACAATGTACAGGTCATCGGCGTGCAGGTGGATGCCATTGAGCGCGGGGAAGACCGGATCGAGTTTAAAAAGTCTATGGACGCCATCGGCATTGAGATGGCCCGCAGCGAGGTTTCCTACAGCGTAGAAGAAGCGCTGGCCATTGCGGACAAGCTGGGCTATCCGGTGGTTCTGCGCCCTGCCTATACCATGGGAGGCGCCGGCGGCGGACTTGTCTATAATAAGGAAGAACTGAAGACGGTCTGCGCCCGGGGACTGCAGGCCAGCCTGGTGGGACAGGTTTTAGTTGAAGAGTCCATTTTAGGCTGGGAAGAATTAGAGCTGGAGATCGTGCGCGATTCCGAGGGTAACATGATCACCGTCTGCTTCATTGAAAACATTGACCCTATGGGAACCCACACGGGCGATTCCTTCTGCTCCGCCCCGATGCTGACCATTTCTGAGGAACTGCAGAAACGTCTGCAGGAGCAGGCTTACCGTATCGTGGAGTCTGTGCAGGTCATCGGCGGAACTAACGTGCAGTTTGCCCATGATCCGGTTTCCGACCGTATCGTGGTCATCGAGATCAACCCCCGTACCTCCCGCTCTTCCGCCCTTGCCTCCAAGGCAACCGGATTCCCCATCGCCCTAATTTCCGCCATGCTGGCAGCAGGACTCACCCTGAAGGATATCGAGTGCGGCAAATACGGCACGCTGGATAAATACGTTCCGGACGGGGATTATGTGGTGATCAAGTTTGCCCGCTGGGCATTTGAGAAATTCAAAGGCGTGGAGGATAAGCTGGGCACCCAGATGCGCGCCGTAGGCGAGGTCATGAGTATCGGCAAGACCTATAAGGAAGCCTTCCAGAAGGCGATCCGCAGCCTGGAGACCGGGCGCTATGGCCTGGGACACGCCAGAGATTATGACAGCAGATCCAAAGAGGAGCTGCTGCGGATGCTGGCAAATCCTTCCAGCGACCGCCATTTCATCATGTATGAAGCGCTTCGCAAAGGCGCGACCATCGATGAGATCCACAATCTGACCAAAGTCAAACCTTATTTCATTGAACAGATGAAGGAATTGGTGGAGGAAGAAGAAGCGCTGATGCAGACCAAAGGCTCCCTGCCTTCCGACGAAGCGCTGATTTCCGCCAAGAAAAACGGATTCTCCGACAAGTATCTGAGCCAGATCCTGGAGATCCCGGAGGCTGACATCCGCAGCCGCCGCCTGACGCTGGGCGTGGAGGAGGCCTGGGAGGGCGTACATGTCAGCGGCACCAAAGACAGCGCCTACTATTACTCCACCTACAATGCACCGGACAAGAATCCGGTGAACTCTGACCGCCCCAAGATCATGATCCTTGGCGGCGGCCCCAACCGGATCGGACAGGGTATCGAGTTTGACTACTGCTGTGTTCACGCAGCCCTGGCACTGAAAAAGCTTGGCTTCGAGACCATCATCGTCAACTGCAACCCGGAGACCGTTTCCACCGATTACGACACTTCCGACAAGCTGTACTTCGAGCCTCTGACTTTGGAGGATGTTCTGAGTATTTATCATAAGGAAAAACCGCTGGGCGTGATCGCGCAGTTCGGCGGGCAGACGCCTCTGAATCTGGCGTCCCAGCTGGAAGAAAACGGAGTGAAGATCCTCGGCACGCCGCCCTCCGTCATCGACATGGCAGAGGACAGAGATCTGTTCCGCGCCATGATGGACAAACTGGAAATCCCCATGCCGGAATCCGGCATGGCTACTACCGTGGAGGAAGCCCTGGCCATCGCCAAAGAAATCGGCTATCCGGTCATGGTGCGTCCTTCCTATGTATTAGGCGGCCGCGGCATGGAAGTGGTTTATGACGATGAGAGCATGAAGGGCTATATGGCTGCCGCCGTGGGCGTAACGCCTGACCGCCCCATCCTCATCGACCGTTTCCTGAACCATGCCATGGAATGCGAGGCCGACGCCATCAGCGACGGCACCCACGCCTATGTCCCGGCAGTCATGGAGCATATTGAGCTGGCCGGCGTTCACTCCGGGGATTCCGCCTGCATCATTCCTTCCGTGCATATTTCGGAAGAGCATGTGGCTACCATCAAAGAATATACCCGCAGAATCGCGGAAGAGATGCACGTCCGCGGCCTGATGAATATGCAGTACGCCATTGAAAACGGCAAGGTATACGTGTTAGAGGCCAACCCCAGAGCTTCCCGTACCGTACCGCTGGTTTCCAAGGTCTGCAACATCCGTATGGTTCCCCTGGCAACCGATATCATCACCTCTGATATCACAGGACGCCCGTCCCCGGTACCGGAGCTGAAGGAGCAGGAGATCCCGTACTACGGCGTCAAGGAAGCTGTATTCCCCTTCAATATGTTCCCGGAGGTAGATCCTCTGTTGGGGCCGGAAATGCGCTCCACCGGGGAGGTGCTGGGGCTGTCCACCTACTATGGCGAAGCCTTCTACAAGGCACAGGAGGCCACCCAGACCAAACTTCCCTTAAGCGGAACGGTGCTGATCTCCGTCAACCGCAAGGACAAACCGGAGGTTGTGGAAATTGCTTCCCTGTTCGCAGAGTGCGGCTTCCAGATCCTGGCTACCGGAAGTACCTACGACCTGATCACCCAGTCCGGCATCCAGGCCGAAAAGGTGAAGAAGCTCTACGAGGGACGCCCCAATATCCTGGATCTGATCACCAACGGCAACATTGACCTGATCATCAACTCGCCTTCCGGAAAGGACAGCGTGAATGACGACAGCTACCTGCGGAAAGCCGCCATCAAGGCCAAGATTCCGTATATGACCACCATGGCTGCCGCCCGGGCAACCGCCAAGGGCATCCACTACGTGCAGCTGCATGGCAACGGGGAAGTGAAATCCCTGCAGGAGATCCATAAAGCGATCCGTGTAAAGGGATAAGGCAGATCTTGCCTGACGCATCCTCAGAAATGCCAGACTGACTGCCCTGGGCGAAAAATAAGACGACACGGAAATCAAATCAGGTGCAAAAAGAAATCCCGGAGCACTTTTGACAGGTACTTTTCTTACTGACTTTACCTGACAAATTCGACTTGTCCAGTAAAGAGTACCTGTCGAAACCTCCGGGTTTTTTTGTTTTCTTCTGCTTACTCTCTATTTGATCCTGCCACATAACCGGCAGTACGGCTGCATATAGGCCGCATATAAATTTTATCATTCCCTGACGGTATCGTAATCCTGATCTGTACGGGCGAAATCAGGTTCTTTCCTTTCCTGCCGCACTATGGCCTGGGATCGTACGGGCGGATCGAGACTTTCAGGATTTCCGGCCGTATTTTCTAACATGCTTTTAGCAAAACCTGCTCATACTTTTCAAAAGATATCTGACGCACCCGCTCTGACAGACTGTTTTCTTCTTCTGGCAGAACGGAAACAGAAGAGATACACCAGTTTCCAGCCCGCCGCTCCAACTCTTTCCGTTCTGCAGGCATCAGATGCATTTTCTCCCGAAAGTCAGGACTTTCTCCCCTGCCTAAGGTATATTCCACCTTTCTGTCGTCGAAATATGCAGTGCAGGTATAAACATAGTCACTGCCCTCGAACGCTCCTGTAACTGA